>DATHJP010000579.1:0-6434 GCA_035489695.1 Terriglobales bacterium | reverse complement strand
GCCCATGTCACGGAAGTTAGGGTTGTTGCCCCGGAAGGCGAAGCCATCCAAGGCGCTTCCCTTTCCGATGCCGAAGTTCGCATAGTCGGCTATGGTCGCTGGTACTGGAATCAGCGGATCAGTCTGGTAGTTCGGACAGTTAACAGTCGATTCATCGATTGTGGCGACGCCGCAATCCGCCAAGGTGGCAGCAATCGCCCCTTGCGCGATTCCAACATCGAGCCTGTCAGCCGCTCCCAGGCGATTGCGGTCTACAGTCAAGTTGAAGTGAACGCCCCGGTTGTGCAGATAATCCAGAGCCAAGACCAACCCCGGTTTGAGTTCTCTCTGAATACCGATGTTGAACTGATATCCCCGCGGAGTTTTGTAGTTGGTGTCAATCAGACTTCCGCCGGTGGAGAGGTTTTGATTCAATAGCGGTGGCACTCCCGGCGGTGGCCAATTCGCAGCCAGGCTTGCGCTGGCACCCTGTAACAAAGCCGTGGCCGTCAGCACATCATTGATGATGCTGCCGATGGGCTGTCCGACGCAATTGCCTCCAACATCGGCGCAATCCGTAGAGAAGTCGAACAGCGTATTTCCGGTAGCCGGGTCTGTAACAGTAGGGGCGCCGCTGGTGATCACAGGCGTGTCGTTCCCTAGGCCGGGAGGAATGTTGAGCACGCGGTCAAATAACACATTGTTAAAGACGTTGGTCTCGTAGAAGATTCCTGCGCCTCCGCGAATGACGGTTTTACCGTCCCCGTGAATATTCCAGGCGAAGCCGGCTTGCGGGCCAAAGTCATGCCCCGGCCGGCGCGGACGGCCAGTCAGACTCGAGTCGAACTGATTGAGGATGGCGGTGCGCTCCAGATCGCTGTCGGAAAGCGCAGTGTTGAAGTTATACCGAACACCGAAATTTAGAGTCAGATTTCTGGTTGCCTTCAAATTGTCTTGAACATAGAAGCCGAGCCGGTCATTGACCGAGCCTCCGTGGGCGAATCCGAGCGCAGGCTTCTCGCTGAAGAAACCAAGTCCATTGCCGAGCACAATCTGTTGGGCCGGGTAGTTTAGTGGGTTCTCGGCGCCACCGGAAAATGGCCCGCTCGCAGCTAAAGCCGAATCAGTAATCAGACCTCGCAGGCGAGGCGCCAGGCCGAAGAAATTGGCGAAGACGAATTGGTCGATCCGGTTCCATTCTCCACCAAACCTGAGGGTATGTTTTCCCAGCACCACGCTGCCGTCGTACTTGGTCTGGTGGTTGTCCTGGTAAGTCTGCTGGGGCGCCAGCAAGTCCGGCCCGACGTCCTGCAGGATATTGCGGATGCGGACCAGCACAGGCGCCCCATTTGGATCCAGGGTGTCGGGCGTGCCCGCCAAGCCGTTGGCATCAATGATGCCATTGTTGAAATTCACATAACTGAAGCGTACCTGATGGTTCCAGATCCCAGCCGTGTAATCGAGACCGACGACATGAGAATTAGTGTTGTTCTCATTTGAAAAGGCGCTCAGATCTCTACCACCAAAACCGGTCACGCCATTATTGAAGTTGTGATTGAAGCGGTAGAAGGCTCGGGCCTTGCTGGTGATGTTCCAATCCAGGCGGGCGCCCGCAATCCTCTCGTCAAAGGGAGTCCCGAAGCTGCCGCTGAACTGCGGAAACTCCGGAATGGAAGTGGAAGTGACAGAATCGGTATTGTTGCGCTCATACTCCACTTCCCAGAACAGCCGGTTCTTGATAAACGGACCGCCGAGGCGAAAGCCCACAATCTCACGATCAAAGTCGGGTTTGTCTGTGGGTGGATCTCCCTTGTCAAGCCTCTGGTCGGCGGCAAGAGCAGCACTGCGATACTGGAAGAAGGAGGAACCGTGGATGTCGTTGGTCCCGCTGCGAGTGACGACGTTTACTGCACCCGAGGAAGTAAGATCGGTGCTCGGATCCAACGACGACTGGCTGATACCGAACTCCGCGATGGATTCGTTGGTGATATTCATCGTGGTTGTGCCCACGGTCTCATCGGTGATGTCTACGCCATCTACCTGGATACGCGTAACTCGGCCGCTGCGGCCTCCGATCGAGACCCCAGTCATGCCATTCTTCGTGGGGTCGAAACTGCCTCCGCTGACGACTTGAACGCCGGGCTCGAGCGCAGCGAGGCTCAGGAAGTTGCGGCCGTTCAGGGGAAGCTGATCGATGCGATCACCAGTGATCACACCTTGTACCGTGGACTTTTGAGTGTCCACAGATTCACCGGCGGCTGAGACAGTCACCTCCGTCGTAGTCGGCCCGACTTCCAAACGAGCATTCAATGGAGTCGCGAAACCGACTCGCACCGTCACGCGATTGATGGAGGAGGCAAAGCCCGGTGCTTGAATCGTGACCTTATAATCTGCTGGCGGCAGCTCTGGAACCGAGAAAGTCCCTTGTTCCGAGGTCGTCGTCTCCAGTTTGTATCCGGTCGCGTCGTTGGTGACTGTGACCTTTGCGCCTTGAACCAAGGCGCCTTTCGGATCTTCCACTTGACCCGAGATGGAGCCTGTAATGCGCTGTGCCAGCGCGGGTACCACAGCCAACGTCAGAAGAAAGCCCAGGGTGACCAACTTTCTTGACATATGACCTCCTAAAGGTAGTTTTGGAATGGCGACGCACGAGCTAGGTCCCGTTTTTGTCTGATCCATATTCGGGGGAAGGCTTCGTGCTGTGAATTGCAGAGTTGTAACATATACAGTTAGACAGACGGCTGCGAAGGGTAGTGTCAATTGGCGTCTATTGTCAAGTTGTTATTGAATTTGTTGGGCAGCTAGGACGTGCAAATGGACGCAGCGGGGTGCAGACAGTGATGTAAGGTAGCCGGATGTCATTTCCGCGACCGCGCAAAACTGAATCCGAAGAGGAGTTGTATCAGTACGCCGTGGGTGCCTTGGGGCGCCGAATGCGGTCGACGGCGGAGCTGAAACGTCTGTTGCGGCGGAGGGTGGAAGCGGAAACTGAGTATGGGCAGACGCTAATCGAGCTGGTGATCCGACGACTGAAGGATCGGGGATACCTCAACGACGCCAAGTACGCTGCAGCCTACTCGTCCTTTCGCCGCGATAATGAGAGATTCGGGCGCATGCGGGTGATTACCGATTTGAAGACCAAAGGAATCCACGGTGAAGTGATCGAAAAGGCGATCGCCGATACCTACGATGAAGTCAACGACGAGAAGCAGGCGCGGGAATATCTGCGACGCAAACGATTGGTGAAGCCCAAGGATCAGAAACAGGCGGCGCGTGTTTTTCGCCAGTTGCTGCGAGCGGGGTTTGGATTCAAGACCATCTTTGCCATTCTTAAAAAGTGGGATGTGGATGAGGCGACTTTGAGTGAGTTGGAAAACGAAATTCGGGATTGAACCACAGAGGACATAGAGGTTCACAGAGGAAGATCAACGGCTGGCCGAGAGCCTTCGCTTCTCCCGGAGTGGTTTAGAATCAAATCTTGTAACTTCAAAAATGCTGACAGGGTCACAAATTCGCCGCAGGTTTCTGGACTACTTCGTCCAGCATGGGCATAAGGAGGTCCACTCCTCGTCGCTCGTCCCCGCGAATGATCCGACACTTCTGTTCACCAATGCGGGGATGAACCAGTTTAAGGATGTCTTTCTGGGACTGGAGAAGCGTGACTACTCGCGGGCTACCTCGTCGCAGAAATGTGTGCGGGCGGGCGGGAAGCATAACGATCTGGAAAATGTGGGATTCACCAACCGGCATCACACCTTTTTCGAGATGCTGGGCAATTTCAGCTTTGGAGATTATTTCAAGAAAGATGCGATTGCATATGCTTGGGAGCTGATCACTTCCGAAAAGTGGTTTGGGATTCCCAAAGACAAATTGTTTGTGACTATTTTCAAAGGGGAGGGCGGCGTTCCGCGCGATTCCGAGGCTTATGACTTGTGGTTCGCGGAAGGTGTGTCCAAGGAGCGGATTTTCGAGTTCGGCACCAAGGATAACTTTTGGCAGATGGGCGATACCGGGCCTTGTGGTCCGTGCAGCGAGATTCATTACGACATGGGACCGGCGGCGTCGGATCAGGGCCATACCGACTGCAAGTTTGGCTGCGAATGTGGACGCTATGTGGAGATATGGAATCTGGTGTTCATGCAGTTCGATCGCGATGGTACAGGGAAATTGAATCCGCTGCCCAAGCCGTCGATCGATACTGGGGCGGGATTGGAGCGTCTGGCCGCGGTGCTGCAGGGGAAGATTTCGAATTACGAGACGGATTTATTCGTGCCCTTGATTAAGAGGGCAGCGGAATTAACCGGAACTTCTCTGACGAAGGAATTGCAGAAGGAGGCACACGCGAAATCCGCAGCTTCCCTTCGAGTGATTGCAGATCATTCGCGCGCGTCGACGTTTCTGATTTCCGATGGAGTGCTGCCGTCGAATGAAGGACGCGGATATGTTCTGCGAAAGATTATTCGCCGCGCCATTACGCACGGAAGATTGCTCGGACAGACAAAGCCCTTTTTGCATGAGATGGTTTTTAGTGTTCGCGACCTGATGCAGGATGCGTATCCGGAGCTAAAGGACACAGCCGAACGGGTCTCCAAGGCTATGCATTCCGAGGAGACTCGCTTTGCACATACGCTGGATGTGGGCCTCACCAAGCTGGAAGAGCTACTCAACCAAGCCGGCGGCCAGCTTTCTGGTGAAGATGCTTTCAAGCTTTACGACACGTTCGGTATGCCCATTGACTTCATGCAGGATGCCGCACGTGACCGTGGCATCCACTTTGATCAGCGCGGCTTCGATGTCGCCATGACCGCTCAGCGGGAGCGTGCCCGCGCATCCTGGAAAGGCGCGGCGAAGCAGACTGCCAATCCCGCGTACCAACAACTTCCGAAATCTGACTTTGAGGGCTACCACCAGACTCGCTCCGAGAACTGTGAAGTCCTAGCTATCATCAGCAAGGGCCAAGGCGCACAAGAGCTCAAGCCCGGCGAGGAAGGCGAAGTCATTCTCGATCACACTCCGTTTTATGCCGAATCCGGCGGGCAGGTGGGGGATCGCGGATGGCTCTACAGCGACGATCACAACACCCTCGTTGCAGAAGTTAAAGGGTGTTACTCCCCCATCCAGGGCGTGCGCGCTCATCAAGTCATCGCCAAGCAGCCAATTCGCGTGGGCGACAAAGTGGATGCGGTCGTCAATACCGATATCCGGCAGTCCACAATGCGCAACCACACGGCAACGCATTTGCTGCATGCGGGGTTACGCGAAGTTTTGGGCAAGCATGTGAAGCAGGCGGGATCGCTGGTGGCGCCCAATCATCTGCGATTTGATTTTTCGCATTTCACCGGAGTGGAAGACGAGGAGTTGCAGGACCTCGAAGACCTAATCAACAAAGAAGTTTTGCGCAATGAGAAAGTGGAAGTGATCGAGAATGTGCCGATCGATGCGGCCATCAATGAGTACAAGGCAATGGCGCTATTCGGCGAGAAGTATGGAGACAGAGTCCGCGTCATCAAGATCGGTGACTTCTCCACGGAACTTTGCGGCGGGACTCATACAGGTGCTACGGGCGAGATCGGCTTGATCAAAGTTTTGAAAGAAGGCAGCGTGTCTTCTGGAGTGCGAAGGATCGAGGCGGTGACGGGAGAAGGCTCGCTGCATCATTTTCAAGAAGACCACCGGCTCGAAGGCGTTGTTGCCGGCCTGGCCAGCCGGGCTGAAGCTGTGTCTCCAGCGGCGGCGTTGAAACTCGAAATCGATAAACGCGATGCTGAGATTAAGCGGTTGCAGCGTGAACTGGATCAGTCACGGATGAAGTCAGCGTCGTCCACGGTTTCGTCGGCGAATGAGAATGTGAGAGACATACGCGGAGTGAAAGTTCTGGCGCATCGCGTGGACAATCTGGAGCGCGCACAGATGCGTACGCTGGTGGACCAACTGCGCGACAAGCTGGGCTCCGGCGTTGTGGTTCTGGGCTCGGCATCCGACGGCAGAGTTGCTCTCATTGTGGGCGTCACGAAAGATCTGACCAGCCGCGTGCAGGCGGGCAAAGTGATTGGTCCGGTGGCGCAGAAAGTTGGTGGCTCTGGCGGCGGGCGTCCCGATATGGCGGAAGCGGGCGGGAAAAATCCCGAAGCTCTGGATGCGGCGCTGGCCGGGGTGTACGACGTCGTGGCAGAATTGTTGAAGTGATTCTGACGACGAGCCTCGGTTGATTGGCACTTATCGGAGGTGCGTGATGGATGACCGAATTCGATTCATCACCCATCGTGGGAAGCAAATCCTGCTGGTGGACATCTCTCACTGCAAGGCAGCGGAAGTAAAAAAGATTTCCACGCTGGTTCCTAAGTTTGTCACCGCGCAACCCAAAGGGTCGGTGCTGCTGCTGGCGGACTTCACTGGGGCGGAGTTTGATCGCGACGCTATCACCCTTCTAAAAAAAGGCACGGTTTTCGATCGGC
>DATHJP010000578.1:0-2556 GCA_035489695.1 Terriglobales bacterium | reverse complement strand
GCTTACTTGACCCCGCACGAGTTCAAACAGCACCATCCGAAATCTGATTACCCCAACCGAGCCATTTCCCAGGAATGATTGGCTCGAATTTCCGGACTCAGGTCAGTTTACCTGATTGATGCAGCTTAGAATTGCGCAATTGCCTACATGTCAGGGATGTGGGTATCCGCGAGATATTAGCCCGTTGCGCCTCTTCGCTGCGGCTCTCCGCATCCGTTTACTCAAGT
Source organism: Terriglobales bacterium (assembly GCA_035489695.1). Classification (GTDB taxonomy): domain Bacteria; phylum Acidobacteriota; class Terriglobia; order Terriglobales; family Acidobacteriaceae; genus 40CM-3-55-5. The sequence continues at coordinate 2,329 of DATHJP010000578.1, read as the reverse complement.
AGCTATGTCACATTGAGGGTTTTAGCGAGTACAAGAGACCGATGACTTCGAAATGCCTTGGTCAAGAATGAAGGAGACGATTATGAAAATCGTAGTGATCGGCGGCACTGGACTCATTGGATCAAAGCTTGTCAAAAAGCTGCGTGAGCATGGCCACGAGGCGGTAGCGGCAGCACCCAACACCGGGGTCAACACCCTCACGGGCGAAGGACTGGCCGAAGTGCTGAAAGGTGCCTCGGTAGTCGTTGACGTATCAAATTCTCCCTCCTGGGAGGACGCAGCAGTGCTGAAGTTCTTTGAGACATCAACCCGTAACCTCCTCAACTATGAAGCGGCCGCAGGAGTAGGACATCACGTTGCGTTATCGGTTGTGGGAACCGATCGGCTGTCCGAAAGCGGTTACTTCCGCGCCAAGATCGCTCAGGAGAAACTGATCAAAGAATCTTCAATCCCCTACTCCATCGTGCACGCGACGCAGTTCTTCGAGTTCCTCAAGGGCCTCGCTGACATTTCCGTCGTCGGCGACAAGGTGCATTTGCCACCTGTGCTTTTCCAGCCGATGGCTGGCGACGATGTCGCGAGTGCCGTAGGAAAAATCGCGGTGGGCCCGCCGGTAAACGGTATGGTGGAAATTGGAGGCCCGGATCAGTTTCGCATGGATGAACTAGTGCGGCGGCGTTTGGCCTCGCTCAAGGATCCCCGCGAAGTCATCGCTGATCCAAACGCGCGTTACTCTGGGGCAAAAATCAGCGAGAGAACACTGGTTCCGGGCAATAACGCGCGACTCGGCGAAACGCGTTTCGAAACCTGGCTCACTCAGTCCGCAGCAACCGGCCTCGCCGCGTAAAACAGCAACAGAAGGGCAACAGCGTCAGGGAAGAGGTACGCCGCGGACACCACTGGTGAGCGGGATATGAGAAAGCACATCGGCCGTCGAAAGTCGCCTACACACGACGAGATTGCCAACTCGCCTTCAGTCGGACGGACACCACATCGAAGATTGGCTGCGTGCCGAACAGGAACTCGTGGGGGCACTACGCGGAACTGCGAAGTACCGACCAATAAACCCGACGCATTGAAATGGCGTCGGTCAAGCGAAAGGCTAAATCATGACGTTCACAAGGGTAATTTTGGCGTTGGCATGTCTTATGTCCGGCCCGCTGGCGGCACAGGAGGCTATGGTAGCGGAGCTCCTGTCGAAAGACCTGACAAACCTTCCGGGCAAAGAAGGCCTGATGATCACCGTGGAATATCCGCCAGGCAGTTCGGACCCTATACATCGCCACAAGGCGCATGCGTTTGTCTACGTACTGGAGGGCTCCGTTGTGATGCAGGTGAGAGGCGGAAAGCAAGTGACACTGACACCGGGGCAGACCTTCTATGAAGGTCCCGATGATGTTCACGTCGTCGGCCGGAATGCGAGCGGCACCAAACCAGCAAAATTTGTCGTGTTCTTGGTAAAGGACAAAGGCGCTCCGGTCGTAGTGCCAGCACAATGACCGGCGAATCGCCGTCAAGGGGAACACGAGCAGAAAGAACGCCGAATGCGGCTGTGGTTAGGCGCGACGCGTGCACAAGGGTGGCTGCACATCGGACGTTTGCAACGGGATCGCCTGGGTGGATGTGGAGGTGCAATGCTAAATCTCGAATCTGGTGATCGAATTGAACTGTTCTACGAAGACGCCCCTGCAACGACGATTCGCGCAACAGTCGGCCGTTTGTTGAGTGATAGGGAAGAAGGAATGGGCATCGAGGCCGAAGACTATGTTGTTTGTTGGATCGAGATCAGCGTGGATGAGCCGAGCGACATGGACGCCAAACAGGTTGTATTGCTTTGCACGGACTTCCAGTATCGGCTGAACGGCCGCCGGGTAACCCTTCTTAAGAGGCAGGACTAGTATGGAATCAGCACTCCGCGAATAGTAAAGATTCGGCGCGGCATGGGTTGCGCGATGTGCTCGAGCAGGCGATCGAGTGCGCGCGCAACCAGGGGAATGCCTAGTATCTGCGCGCGCGACGGCGTGCGCCGAACAGCGAAAGATGCCTCGGTCCGCCAATCCCGATCGTGATGGCGGACGTAGCTACCGAAGACACGGTTGGCTGTTTCAGGCCGACCGGATCGCAATTCGAGGTGTCGGGCGAAAGTCTGCTTTTTCAGACGCCACGTCTGCTCAGGGTCGTTCACGCTCATCTGCTCGCCGGTGCTGAGTGGCGGCTCCACGATCCACAATGGCCCTTGACGCACGACCGGCTGCTGTACGTCATTCAGCGGCCGTTCGGTCGGAATCACGTCAATGCCGGCGACCGGCCAAAACCGGTCCTAGCCCTT
>DATHJP010000577.1:0-3394 GCA_035489695.1 Terriglobales bacterium | reverse complement strand
CCGTCGCAATACCGAGATCCATGTCAGCGAGCGAGGGATCGTAAATCTTGGGCACGATAGCACTCGCCATATGTTTAGCGCCTTCAATCCCGTGGAAAGGCGAATCAGGTTGCAGTGAAATGCAGCGAATCTGCGGATTCAACTCCTTCAACCGCCGCGCCGTGCCCACGAACGTGCCACTGGTGCCCATCATGGAAACAAAATGGGTGACGCGCCCTTCGGTCTGCTGCCAGATTTCATTGGCGGTGCCATGATAATGAGCACGCCAATTGGCGTCATTGGAATATTGGTCGGCATAAAAATATTTGTCGGGATCTTCAGCCGCAAGCTCCCGGACTTTGCGAATCGCGCCATCCGATCCTTCGCCTGGATCGGTATAAATAATGTTCGCCCCATACGCGTGCAGAATGCGCTTGCGTTCCACGGAAACATTTTCCGGCATGCACAGCGTCACTGGGAAACCTTGTGCGGCGCCGATCATGGCATAGGCAATACCTGTATTTCCGCTGGTGGAATCCAGCAACGTTTTACCCGGGCCGAATTTTCCGGCGCGACGCGCTTCAGCCACGATGTTGGCCGCAGCGCGATCCTTCACTGAGCCGCCGGGATTCATCCATTCGGCTTTTCCCAAGATCTCAATTCCCGGCAACTCACGCGTCAGCCGATCCAAACGAAGCAGCGGCGTATTGCCGATGCGATCCAAACTGAGTTGACCCAGACTGCGTTGACCCAAACTGTGTTGACCCAGAACAGCTTCCGCGTTCTTTTTCGTTTCCGGAGTGAACGTGAGTGTCTCCTCTTGCTCCCCGCCTTGAGACGGAGGATTGTGCGCTGGATTATTTTTTGGAGACACGCGCCGCATAGGTATTGGGTCCAACCGAGACTAACGTAATGAACGCAAAGGGTGAATTAAGAGTTCAATAACAAGTGTTTAGATTATAAAGGAGCCTGGGTGGAATCACTGTCACAGTGATTTAATGCACCTTTCCCCAGAACACGCATCTAAACAAGCGGGTAAGAGAAGGGACGTATACAGCGGATGGCAACCAAGGTCGAACAACGAAGTTACGAAGAAGCGTTGAACTGGCTGCGCGACCACGGCTTCGATTTGATCGAGGCGCCCGGCACCCAGGGCCGCGTGTTCCTGAAGAAATACTGCTGCTCCGCCGCTATCCAGAAGAATGGTGACGATAACGTAAAGATTTTCGCGTATCCCGGCTACCTTATTGGAAGTGAGATTTCAAAACTCATCAATCGCGGATATCAGCAGTTCCTAAAGACGGCCAAGACCGAAGTTCCTGCCACCGCGGATCACTTGAAGGCGCTGCAGCAATTTACCGAAGAACTTAAAGAAGGCCTGGGACTACCCAGCCTCTATAACGAATCGCTTGGCACGGTGAGCGAATCGTACCAATACGATCGCATTGAAGATCGCGACAAACCCAAAACTGAACGGCGGAAACGTCCGTGGGAAGTAGCCGGCGTGGTGGCCACTACCGCAGCGACAAAAAAAGGCCGCGCGTAGTAGCGCCGGCGTCCCCGCCGGCAACGATGGCTATCTTTTCCTCCGCTTTCGCCAGCACACAATAAATCCCCACAATTCACGGTTCCATTCCTGTCCATCATTCCAGTTTGTGCGACACTAGTGCGCCCGGAGGATGAAGATGCGCCATGCTTCCATTGTCTCGAGCTTGATTTTGCTCTGCGCGCTCGTTGCACCCGCACAGAATTCACGATCAACAACCGAACCGGCAGTCCGCCAGGTATTAGCGCGACAACAGGAAGCGTGGAACCGTCACGACCTGGAAAGCTTCATGTCTGGATACTGGAACTCGCCGGAGCTAACGTTTTTCTCTGGAGCTAAGATTTCTTCGGGATGGCAAGCCACTATTCAGCGCTATCGCAAGACCTATCAGAGCGAAGGCCGCGAGATGGGCAAGCTGGAATTCTCCGATCTGAATATCGAAGGCCTCTCGTCGGACTCGGCATTTGTGCGCGGAGCCTGGCATTTAACCATGTCCGATGGAAAGACGCCGCACGGATTGTTCACTCTGATTTTCCGGAAATTCCCCGATGGCTGGAAAATCATTCACGACCACACATCAGCAGCGGAGTGAGCCTTTAGCTTACGTTACAACACGTTTCATTCCTCTATCCATCGCCTCATTCGCCAGCCGATCGGCATCCGCGTTTTTTCCGCGCAGCACATGCTCGATGGAAAACCACTCAAGCTTCGCGATCAATTCTTTAGCGCGGGCGTGGAGATCCTTCAAAACGGAATTCTTCACCTTATATATGCCCTTGATTTGTCGCACCAGAAGTTCCGAGTCGCTGATGAGCTTAAGGGCCTTGTGTCCATGTTCGATCGCATATTCCAGGGCTGCAATCAGGCCCTGATACTCGGCGAAATTGTTGGTCTGATGGCCAAGGTATTGGCTGAGCTCTGCGATTTTCTTTCCAGTTTCATCTTTGATAACCACTCCGTAGCCCGCAGGGCCGGGATTGCCGCGCGCGCCGCCATCGCTGTACGCGATTAGATAATGTTCCGGAGTCTTCGGGCGATAGGGTGTAAACAGGTCTTGGGTGTCGCGTCCAGAGCGGGAGGATGATGGCATCACGAAAGTTTACACGGAATTAAATCTGGAGCGACTCGCTGCAGCTATCTCCCCGCTGCCAGCCTCGTAGCCAACCGCTGCGGCAGATTTGCAGCCAGGATACGATCCTGCGCGCGTTTGAGGTTGTAGGGTGCGCGACAGAAAGTGACGACACGCGTATCGGAATCGAACAGCGCGAAAGCCGCGCGCCAATCGCCGTCACGAGGTTGTCCTACCGAACCCGGATTTATTAGGTAACGCACACCTTCCTTCAACTGAAGATCGCTGGTCTCACTCTGTCCCACGCTTTTGTACAGCGGACGGTAATCGTCAGTAGAGGAATGATTGGTCGAGAACCCTCCCTGCAGATGAGTGTGCCCAAAAAAAGTTATGGCCACTGAAGAAACCAGCAGAGGCTCAAGCGCGTCCTGCAATGTGACCACGTATTCATCTTCGTCGACGGGAGAGCCATGCACGAATTGGACTTCCGGCAAATCGTCGAACTGCATCGGGCCATGCGGCAGCGCCCGTAACCATTCCAAATTCTCCGCAGTGAGATTGTCCCGCGTCCACAGCGCGGCTAAACCCGCGACTGGATTGAAATCGCTGATATCCATCAGACCAGTAGCAGCTTTGTCGTGATTGCCGCGCACAAACAATTTGCCCAATCCACGTGAACGTTCGGTCACTTCGTTGGGACTCGCGCCGTATCCCACGATATCGCCAAGGTTGACCACGACATCATGAGCCGGAGCTGCCGCGAGGCAAGCTTCCAGAGCTTCGAGGTTACTGTGAATGTC
>DATHJP010000576.1:0-2734 GCA_035489695.1 Terriglobales bacterium | reverse complement strand
ACCTGCGCGGCTGCTGGCGTGGAGTAGAATAGGCTGGCCACCACCATGCTCATCGCCAGCTTCAGAAGCAGTCTATTCATGACAGACCTCCAGCCGAATCAACTAAATTCATATTCCTTGGCAAGACGACGAAAGGGCATGGAGGCCGCGGGCGACGCCCATGCCTCCATATTCATGCGCACACGTCCCTCGCATCTGTTTTGCACTTACGGAATAGGGCTCGGACTCGGACGAGGCGCAACCTGGCAGATTTCCGGTGCGCAGGGCGGAAGCGGCGGAGTAGGGATAAGAAACTCATTACCCTGGGTCGAAGCCGAACCGCCGGACATGCAAGCACCCGTAAAGGTATCCCGATTGGGGTAAGGTCTCGTGAAACCATCGGTAAGCGTTTGCAGGAACGCGACAACCGCGTTTTCTTCTTGATCGGTCAAGCCGAGATCACCGGTGGTCATATCGATATTGTTCGGCACCTCGGGCATAGGCCAGCAGTTTACTTTTTCGATCGTTCCATCCGGGCAGTGTCCGGAAGTAACGTTGAACGCAAACCCCTGTTTGTCGCGCGTGTTGTAGAAGTGAACGAGTTGCTTCAGGCTCTTGATGTAGCCGTTGTGAAAGAACTCCTTCTGGAAGTAAGGCCCGGGCGCCTCGGTGGTGGGACACTGTGGCGGTGTCAGAGCCACATTGCGCGCCGAAGACACTTGCATTTGGCCGTCGGTAAGTGGTGCAAATTGTCTCCAAGTTATGTTCGGGCTGGCCCAGGAACCGAAACCGCTTCTGAGGAAGGTCCCCATGCCCAGGTCTCGATAGGCGAATCCGAAGGGATTCCCAATGAACCCGAGGAAATCCGGCGTGGTCTGATAATAGAAAGCGTTCCTAGGATTCAGGGGAAGGCCCTCATTGGCCGAGCCGAAGCAGGTGAACAGAGGGTTTACTTGGGCGGCCTTGCTGTTGTCGGCCTGCCCTGGGGTCAGAGCAGTTCCTCTTCCATCCAGGTGGCATGAATTACAGTTAGCTTTGCCGCGGAACAAGTTGTAACCCGCCCTCTCGGGTCCAGTCATCGTGTAATTGCCCGCTAGGAAGGCGTCGAATTTCGACGAGAAAGCGCTGACCTGCACCGATTGTTCGTATGCGTCAAGGGACTGCGCCCAGCGGTCATAAACGTCGTTTGACCGGGTGCGGTCGGCCGGACTGAGATTAACCGGTGTGGTGTTCCCGTGGAACACCGCAGCCCCTCCAGGCGTTGCGCAGATCTCCTGAGTGTCGGCTGGAAAATTGATATCGAACGAGCCCCTGCCCCACACCAGTTCAAAGAGAGGTCTGTACACAGCACGCGAAAGCCTGAACGGGATGCAAGCAGTGTCAGGGAAGCCCATTTCTTGAGTATCGACGGGAGGACCCTGTGACTGATGGGCGTCCGGATTTCTTAACAGGTATCCGGTCGCGCGCGAATCCCAGAAGTTTCCGCCAAAGAAAAGACCCTGTTCTTCATTGAACTGGAGTACTGGGAAAAAGGGTGCATACGTGTATCGCTGCGCTGTCCGCTTGCCAGCCCGAAAGTGAACCGTTCCGGGATACGCGACCATGGTGAGATTAACTGATGGGATCGGTCCGCTAAACGCGACATACGGCATGTGGCAAGACGCGCACGCTATATTTCTGTTGGGCGAGATGTTCTTGTCGTACTGCATAAGCTCGCCGAGCGTTTCTACTGCCTCAGTGCCCGTGTTCTTAAGGATTGGCGGTTGACCCGTCAAAATCGGGGGCTGTAAGTTGTGCATCCGTTGAATCGCTCTCCCTTCGATGACAGCTATTTCCCGCAAGACCCTGTTGATCTCTGGGTTCAAATCGTCCGGGAGAATCCCAGGCGGGTACGGGTTGTAGATCGGCACGGGTGTAGCTTGTGGTGTTCCAGCCTGTGTTGTTTCACTCTGTGCCAAAAAGCCTCGAAAAATAAACAAGGCCCCCAGCACCATTAAGCAAGCTGTGAACAGTCGTATCACAATTCTCGGGCGCATGGTGTTTCCTCCAGGTTAATGTTTGATCCCTACATATTGGCAGTCCGAGAGAACGCCCTGTCAATGCTATGGAGTTAGCCGTTTGTGCTTTTTGTTAGCAGTAGCTGCTGCGCGCCACTTTTTCTGTAGCTCGTGCTTTCGATAATCAGTGGGTGACTCCCCCACGGTATGCTCAAAGGCTCGCGTAAAACTGGAGGTATGATGGTATCCAAGTGTGTAAGCGATTTCTTTGATCGCCATCTCAGGGATGTCTGACAACATCCTCTTGGCTTCGCTAAACCGGCACGTGCATCGGAACTTCCCGACTGTGGTCCCGACCTCCGTTTTAAACAAATGGCTCAGCCTGGAGGTACTCAGCGAACAAGCACCGGCCACTTCGCCGACAGTCCGCGATGAATTTTCGTGTAATAGGCGAGTGGTTTTTTCAATCCTGAAATCCGAATGACTCGGCTCCATAACCATTCTCCCGCTGATGTGGCCTTCTTGTTGAGGGATGGACTGCGAAGTAAGCACCGCGGCCGGTCGTACTCAGAACGGTCGGAAGGAACCAGCTGCTACGACGATGTGTTTGGGCCATGGTGTTGTCCTTTCACTTCGACGCCGGCTTCTTTTTCGAGCGATTGCAGCATCACTTGCCTTCTAGTCGCTTGGAGGCCGACACACCATAGGATGGCGAACGGAAGAGAAGGACCGGGTCATTGGTTGCCGCGATACCGTCG
>DATHJP010000575.1:0-9930 GCA_035489695.1 Terriglobales bacterium | reverse complement strand
CGCCCGATTTTTCCACTATGCCGTTATTCGCCGCCAGATCAATGAGATCGCCTTCGCGTGAGATTCCCTCGCCATACATAATGTCGAACTCGGCTTCACGGAACGGCGCCGCGACTTTATTTTTCACCACTTTCACTCTGGTTCGCGAGCCGGTCACGATATCGCCTTCTTTGATGGCGGCGATTCGGCGAATATCAATCCGGACCGACGCATAAAACTTCAGCGCGCGACCGCCCGTCGTGGTCTCGGGATTGCCAAACATTACGCCAATCTTTTCCCGGATCTGATTGATGAAAATCAGGCAAGTGCGCGATTTAGAAACAATGTCAGTCAGTTTGCGCAAAGCCTGCGACATCAAACGCGCCTGGAGTCCCATATGGCTGTCGCCCATTTCGCCATCGAGTTCGGCCTTGGGCACCAGCGCCGCAACTGAATCCACAACCAGCACGTCAATTGCTCCCGAGCGGACCAACGCTTCCGCGATTTCGAGAGCCTGTTCGCCATAGTCAGGCTGCGAGACCAACAGATTGTCCACATCCACGCCCAGTTTTTTGGCATAGGCAGGGTCGAGTGCATGCTCGGCGTCTACAAAGGCAGCCATGCCACCGGTTTTCTGCGCCTCGGCGATGACCTGTAACGCAATCGTCGTCTTACCCGAGGATTCCGGCCCGAAAATTTCTACCACCCGCCCTCGCGGGAAGCCTCCAACGCCCAATGCAGCGTCGAATGAGATCGCGCCCGTAGGGATCACCGAGATAGGGACGATCGCTTCCTTCGACCCCAACCGCATGATGGAACCTTTGCCAAACTGCTTCTCGATCTGAGCAAATGCCAAGTCAATCGCTTTGGTCCGTTCGTCGGCCATGGGTCTCCTTTTTTATGAATGCAGAATGATTTATGGCGGGATTATACAACGGGATAAGAGCGAAGAAAAGGCGAATTATAAGGATTCAGTTCAGAAAAGTGAGGAAAACCTTCCCAAATTGAAAACCCCGGCTCCATTGTGATGGCTGAGTCCGTTCGGCAATCCGGAACTCGAATTTCTAAGCTCCAGCTCTGCATCAGTAGTAAAATTTCTTCGACAATTCGCCATCCCGCGCTGGGGGGTGCGCTTTTTGCGATATGACGGCTCCATCTTTGGAGGTTGTTTATGGAAGATCAGACTGTTGAAAATTCGTCAACTCGCGCGGCCAGTCCCAGATCTAGAAAAGTGAGGCACGAGGATCGCAACGTCTGGGTCCTTACCGCTTACGGAGTATCCGCTTTAGCACTGTTCGGCATTCTGGCGTATTACTTTTCCGACTTCATCACACGATAGATTTGGCATTGATCTCCTACCGGAGGCTAAGGATTCTGTGCGAATCGAGTGCTGACTCGAACGTGCTACAATGAGCCGCGCTTGAACGTTTCTCCCGTTTTAACGGACACCCAGCGCATTCCCCACGTCTCATAAAGACGGATTGGTTCCAGTGGCCAACGACCCCTCGAATAGCTCTAGTATCACCTATGCCGACGCTGGCGTAGACATCGACCGCGCCAACCGTACCAAGAAGCGAATCAAGTACCTCGCCCATAAAACCTTCACCCGCGGTGTCCTCAGCCAGATCGGTGGGTTCAGCGGCTTATTTTCCATCGACACTAAGAAGTATCTCAATCCCGTGCTGGTTTCGAGCGTCGATGGTGTAGGAACGAAGCTCAAAGTTGCCTTCGAGATGAACGTTCACCATACCGTGGGCGGCGACCTGGTCAACCATTGCGTAAACGATATCGCGGTGCAGGGCGCCACGCCCTTGTTCTTTATGGACTACCTGGCCACCGGCAAGCTCGAGCCCGAGGTGTCCGAGAAAATCATCGAAGGCCTGGCTGAGGCCTGCAAGCACAATGGCTGCGCCCTGATTGGCGGCGAGACCGCCGAGATGCCCGGCTTCTATGGAGAGGGCGAATATGACCTGGCCGGCTTCATCGTTGGCGTGGTCGAACGCGAACGAATGGTGACCGGCAAGACCGTCGAAGTCGGAGACGTCATTATGGGGCTACTCTCCAATGGCCTGCATACCAACGGTTACTCGTTGGCGCGCAAGCTGCTCTTCGAGGTCGCGCATTACACTCCCGAGACTTACGTCAATGAACTCAAAGGCAAAGTCGGCAATGAGCTCATGCGGTCACACAAGAGCTACTGGCCGGCGATAAAACGATTGGTGGATGGTGAATGCGTTTCGGCCATGGCCCATATCACCGGCGGCGGCATTACCGAGAATCTGCCGCGCGTCCTGCCCCGAGGCATGTCCGCCGTAATCGACCTCGGTTCCTGGCCTGTGCTGCCAATCTTTGAGCACCTGCAGAATCTGGGAAACGTCTCCCAGGAGGAAATGCTTCGCACCTTCAATATGGGATTAGGGATGCTGCTGGTAGTTCCCTCAAAGAAGTTTAAGAAGGCGCAAACCGTGTTGGAACGCGCCGGGGAAAAAGGCTACACGGTGGGACGCATCGTGAAGGGTGATCGCAAAGTCCTTTACACGTGAGCATTTGGCACTCAGCATTTAGCCAGTACAGGCCGGGCAAGGCGCCCGATTTGCGCCTGAAGTTCATCCTATTCGGTTTTTGCACGTTGCACTGTTCTCGAATGGCTAAATGCTAAGTGCCAAATGCTAAGTGCTGTTTTTTATCTCCTCAACAAATCCACCGGTTCCCGCACGTCGTGCACTCGGAAATACTTCGCCAGCGCCGGATATTTCCTTACAACGGCTTCATACATCGCATAGGCAACCTTGCGATACGACATATGTCCGGCGGGCCCGCTGCGCAGTTCGGAGATATACACCACCTCGGCGAAGTCCATCTTGAACAGCGTCCGCTTACGAAATCCCAGCGGAATTGCGTACTGCGAATTCTCCCGCGCCTCGGCCGCGGAGCGTCGTTCTAAATCTTTCACCGATTCAGCGGTACGCTGCATGACGGCGTCATAGTTTTTCTGCATTCCCGCCATTTCCAGTTCTGGAGGCGAGTCGTAGCCGTGCCTGGTGGTGAATCCTTGGCCGATCTGGATGCACCGCCGATGCCGATGCATGTCGCGGAAGCCGCCGATATCCATCAAGATATCGAAGCGAAACTGCTGCCCAGCGCAGAACGGGCGCAACACTTCGTCATGACTACCACGATGGCGTAGGCCTAAATCAATAATCTCCCGCCGTTTCCTTTCCCCCGCACCTTCCACTTCTTGGCGAATCTGCCGATAGGGATAATAACAGTGTTCGTACACCAGTGTGCTCGCGAGTTCCACCTCAAGCGGTTCTTCATCCTGCAGGTCGACCGTTCCCGCGGCGGTGATAGCCGAGTTCCCCATGAGCTCTGCCGCTGCTTGTTGCAGTTCACGCCGAGTCTCAATCTCATACTTATTTGGGTCGGCGTACTTGACCAACGTGGGCGCTACACGGATCTCCCGCAAAAGTTCCTGCTGGGCGCGTGCTCCCAGTTCCGGCGAAACCGCGCGGATCTCTTCCACTAGGCGCTCCAGCGACTCGCGATTCACGTTGTACGCCGGCGAGATTGCAGCGCGTTTCAACAATTCTCCTAGACGCCGCACTTCCTGATGCGTATGCGCGAGCAGATGCGAAACCTGGCTCTCCAGCGTTCGCGCATTGACGATCTCTCCCAACGACGTGTTCGTGGCCAGCGGCAGCAAATAGCGCGAAATGTCGAACGCCCTGGCCCGCAGCGTGCGTTCATAAGCGTCGTGCTTCATCTCAGATGGCTTAGGAGTGATGCCGGCCAGGTAATGAAACATGCCCTCCGAAAGCGATTCGTATTCCGTGAACAGGCTATCGATTGTTTTCCTGTATAACGTGCGCGCCGGTTCGTCTTCCCCGAAACTGGGAGTAAAATAGCCACTCTTTTTGAAATCCTGATAGCGGGTAGAACGTTCCTGTCCGTCCCATCGCTGCTCGTCGGCAACTGCAATGGCTGCCAGAATGGAGAGCTTCTCGATGGCAAGCGCAATATGCGCCAAGTCCGCAATCGAACGATGTCCGTACTGGAAGTAGAAAGTATTGAGAAACTTCTCCGCCTTCTGCTGATTTATTTCCTGGAGCGACTCCTTCATGGACAACGCCGAGCGCGAATACTTGGCCATCGCATAGGCTTGAACCTCTGGCTCCACGCCATAAACAGCAAAAACCTCGACGGTCGGCGTATCCAGGCTTCCGTTATCGCTGGCGACAGAACTGGGCGTGACGATGACTTCAGGCATGTCGAATGATGACCTCAGTGCGAGTGAGATTACGAATCTTAATTCCCCCCATCACGATACACAACCACTCTGCGGAACAAAGCGCGACATGCTCTCGTATCAACAACATACTCATGCGCCGAGGTGCAGCCTCCTGGGTCTCGAAGCCGTCGCAGAGTGCGAATGCACAAGGGTACCGTTGGGCGCACCTGGACTAACTTTTGTTACTTTTCTTTGGCTGGTGCATCAGTTATAAAGTAAGTACTCACCTTACTCATGAAGGCTACTTTACTTACGTCGCTGTTTCTGTGTCTCGCGATTGGCGCGGCGGCGCAAGCCCCAGTTCTGGTTGCCAAGAGCAACGCTGTGGATGGTCTGCCCTCGATCGCTCTCTTGTACGGCGATGGTTCAACCATGTTTTCCGCAAGTGTTCCGGCGGCAGATCGTACTGCGGCCGTACTGATAGCTCCGGTTTCGCTTCCCCGGATGTCGTCCGAGTTGGCTCTACAAGCGTACCAGGGGAGATCCGTTTTGCAGGCAGCCACGCTGGTCTCCTATTCCGCAAACACGCGAATCAGCGCCCAGCTTCCTGACACCTCACAACATGGCGAGTTCGAGCTGGAACGCCACTACTTGGCGCCCCGCACTTTGGAATTTAGGGCCGTGAGCTTTACTGGGGATGGCTTCGTCAAGAGCAACATCATCACTCGCCTGCTGCAATCCGAGGTCGATCACGTTCAGAAGGATGACAATTCACTGACCGCCATCACTCCCGCCAACTACAAGTTCTCTTATAAAGGGACGAGCCAGTTAGATGGTCGCACCGTGCACGTCTACCAATTAAAACCGCGCCAGAAGCGAGTTGGATTGTTTAAAGGCCGCCTCTACCTGGATGCCTATACTGGAAGCCTGGTTCGGGTCGAAGGCAGCGTGGTCAAATCGCCGTCTTTCTTCATCAAGAAGATTGAATTCGTGCAGGATTACACTGACATCGGTTCCTTCACTCTGCCGGTGCACATCCATTCGGAAGCCGTCACGCGTCTGGTCGGGCGAGCCATCGTGGACATCTACCACAGCGAATACCAGCCCGTCGGCAACGCCACCCTGGCGACGCGGATTTCAGCGTATTAAGCGAGCACCTCATCCTGTCCGTATATTCCCCGCCGCCACGTTAGTTTTCCCGCAATACTTCTCGTACTGCTCGTAGATGTAGTTGTCAGTCATTCCTGCGATGTAGTCACACACCACTCGCGATAGCGGTTCCTGCCTGGCTTTTTCTCGATAGCTGGACGGCAGGTTTTCGGGATGCCCCATCCACAAATCGAATAGTTCGCTTATGACCTTCTCAGCGTCATTTTTCTCCGGATCCAGAGCTGCGCTGAAATACAGATTGGCGTAGAGAAACTTCTTCGTTTCACCCCGTTCTTCCTCCACTGCCGGGCTGAAAGTGGCCAGACGATGGGGACAGGCCCGCGCGTCTTCCAAGGACTTTATCGTGGCGCTTCGGATTCGTTCCTCAGTGTTGCGAATCAGGTCTCCGACCATGTGGTCGAGTAAGCGCTTGAGAGCTTCGTTGAACTTCAATTTTTCCATCACATTCGGATACGTCCGGTCGGCTTCACGATAGAAACGGGCAAACACAGGAAGGCCTTCGCAAATATCTTCGAGCGTAAGCAGATGAGCTTCATAACCGTCGTCCAGGTCGGCGGTGTTATAGGCAATCTCATCCGCCAGATCGATCAGTTGAGCTTCCAGCGGCGGACGTTGATCGAGCAGATACTCCGCCAGTTCAGGGAACTGACCGGCATCGTAGTCATGGGAATGCTTGATGATGCCTTCGCGCACTTCGAATGTCAGATTCAACCCTCGAAAAGCGGCATACCGCATTTCGAAATCTTCCACAATCCGCAACGCATGCAGGTTGTGGTCAAAAAAGGACCCATGCCCGCGCATGGCGGCATCAAGAGCTTTTTCTCCAGCATGGCCGAATGGCGGATGCCCGACATCGTGCACCAGGGCCAAAGCCTCAACTAGATCCTCATTCAAGCCCAGTTGTAAGGCAATCGTCCGCGCGATCTGCGATACTTCAATGGTGTGGGTGAGGCGGTTACGGAAATGATCCGAATAGCGGCGGGTAAAAACCTGTGTTTTGGCCTCCAGCCGGCGAAAAGCGCGGGAGTGAATTACACGGTCGCGGTCGCGTTGAAAATCGTTGCGATAAGGATGGCTGGGTTCAGGAAAACGCCGTCCGCGGGATTGTTCCACTCGCACCGCATATTCGGCGAGCATGCAGTCAGTCTAGCATTCCAGCCGTAGCGCCGGCGTCCCGCCGGCTCGCGACAAGTTCTTCTGGCGACAGCCGGCGAGACGCCGGCGCTACAACGGCCTTACTTGTTCTGGGAGTCTTCCCTCGCCAGCTTCATCTTGGCCGACTCAAGTTTTTTCTGCACCCGTGCCACATCGTTTTGATCCACTTCCGCAGCCACGGTCTTGTTCCACTCCTGCAGCGCCCGCTCCCAATGCGCCGCCGCCAGCTTCAGGCGCCCGGTCTTCTGATACAGATCCCCGAGGTGATCCTGGACGGTAGGATCAGTCCCGATCCGCTGCGACGCCTTGATGAGGGTGTCTTCCGCCAACTCATATTTGCCCAGTTTGTAGTAGGCCCAACCCAGCGAATCAAGATAAGCGCCGTTCGCCGGATCCAGGTCCACGGCCTTTTTAATCATATTGAGCGCTTCGTCCAGTCTCGTTCCCCGGTCTGCGAGCATGTAACCCAGGTAATTCAGGACGTTCGCATTTTGCGGATCGCCAACCAGCACTTTGCGGAACATGTCTTCCGCTTGCTCATATTTCTTCTGGCGCTCGTAGATCGACCCGTGCAGAAAGTACACGTCTTTTTTATCTTCGGGCTTGGTGGAAAGCTGTTCCGCCTTATCCAGCGCCTCTTCCGCCTCGGGCCAGCGTCTTAGCCGGCTGTACATCTGGGCTAGCGTGATGTAGACCTCGCGGTCGTCGGGTTTGCCTGTCAGCAATGACTTCACTTGCTGCAAGCCCGCGTCCACTTGCCCCATGTCCGCCAGTTGCGCTGCGTACACCATCTTCAAACCACGATCCTTGGGCAGCCTCTGGGAAGCTTCCCTGGCCGCGTCGGTGGCCTGTTGCCACTGCTTGGCTTCACGATAGGTATCGATGATCTGCTGATAGCCGCGCACTGCGTTGTCATCGCCCAGCGTCAGCATCTTGCGGAAAGTCTCGATGGCCAGCTGGTCATTGTTGTTGTCGCGATAAATTGTTCCCAGGCGTTCTAGAAATACTGCTCGATTGTTTTTCTCGCCCTGGGTATAGCTGTTATCTGCTTTTTCGGTTTTCTTAAGCAGGTTCTGCAAGACCTGGATGGCTTCGTCGTAGCGCCCTTGTGCCTGATAAACCGCGGCGATGTTGTAGGGAACCTCAATCGAGTCCTGCACCATGGACTCGGCCTTCTTCAAATTTTCCAGCGCGAGGTCGAACTTACCAGTCTTGCGATAAATCTCCGCCATCTTCAGATAGGTCTGTGCATCTTCAGGATTGGCGTCAGCAATAATCTTGTATTGCTCGAGCGCTGCGTCGGTTCGACCATCATTCATCAGGTTCTGGGCCAAGCCCCGGATGGCGTCGAGGTTGTCGCGATCCAGTTCAATTGCGCGCTTGTAAGCATCGATGGCATTCTTGTATTGCTTCTGCTGCTCATAGGTATAACCAAGCGCGGAATACAACTTGGCCGAACGCGCCGCGTCTGGAACGGAAGCTAATACCTGTGCAGCTCGATTGGTGTCCCCTTCCTCGTTGTACAGATAAGCCAGTGTGGTGACGGCCTCCTCGGAATCCGGCTGCAGTTTGACCGCAAGCTTGAACTCGTTCTCCGCTTTCTGGAGATCATTGTTCAGCCGGTAAAGGCGGCCCAGAAGCAGGTGGTTATCTACGTTGTCAGGTTCGATCTTGACTATCTGCTCGTACTGCTCGATGGCCAGCTTCAGAATGTTCTGTGATCCGCTGCCCGCCTGTATGTCTCCCAACGACCGTAAATAAATGCGGCCCAGCAGTTTATGGGCTTCCAGATTATTGGGATCGCGCTTGAGGATATCCTGGGCTTCGATGACCGCGTCTTTGATCCGCCCCGTCTTGGCATAAAGCTCTGCCAGTCCCGAGGTTAGATACTCTGAAGTGGGATCAGCATCAATCGCTTGGCGGTATTCCTCGATCGCTTTGTTCGCCAGGTCGCTGCGGCCATACATCGCCACTTGCTCTTCATACATGTGCGCCATGGCGTAATGGTAATAAGCAGCAGCCCGGTCCGCCTTGCGCGGTGCAGCCGGAGTGGCTGGCTTAGTATTCGACGTGGAAGCCGTTTGCTGGCCGAAAGCAGTGGCGGCGATCAACACTAAAAGAAAAGGGCGATAAATGCTTTTCATTAATGACCTTCCGAGTTCCCAAAGCCAAAGCGATTGGATGCTGAACCGCCGCGGGTGGGTGCTTGAATATTGTAAACCTAAGCAATGGATGGCGGATGGCACGACGTGGCCGCCGAACCGGGACAGGCAATGACCAGGGTACAGGGACTGCTGGACTGGACCGCTAAGATTTGGGATTGACAAACCGAAAATCGAGACTCTCAGGTTGTCATCGACACTCAAATTAGTGCCGGAAGTGCCTGACTCCCGTGAATATCATGGCTATTCCCAGCCGGTCGGCCGCTTCAATCACTTCTTTATCCCGGACTGACCCGCCAGGCTGGATGATGGCAGTGGCCCCGACCTTGGCGATCTCCTCCACTCCGTCGGGAAAGGGGAAAAAAGCATCGGACGCAGCTACGGTACCCTTCAGTGGCAGGACCGCCTTCATAGCGCCGATACGACACGAATCCACTCGGCTCATCTGTCCCGCTCCGACGCCAACCGTCTGCCCATCTCGGGCATAGAGAATGGCATTCGATTTCACGTGTTTGCAAACCTTCCAGGCGAACAGCAGGGCACGCTTTTCTTCCGCCGTCGGGGGGCGCTTGGTAACGATCTTCAAATCGCTTTCTTGCAATGACTTCAGATCCGCGTCCTGTACCAGAATCCCTCCGGAGACATTCTTCAGCACCCACTTTTGCGGCGAATGGTTTATTTCCACGAGGCGGAGATTCTTCTTGGCGGCGAATTTACCTTTTGCCGCTTCATCAAACGATGGCGCGGCAATCACTTCCAGGAAAAGCTTAGCCATTTCTTCTGCAGCTTCTTCATCGATCAGGCGGTTTACGCCGATAACGCCTCCGAAAGCAGAAACTGGATCGCACTCCAGCGCTTTTTTGTAAGCCTCGACCAACGTCTTGGCGGTGGCAGTTCCGGAGGGATTGGTGTGCTTAATTATGGCGCAAACCGGCTCCTCGAATTCTTGAGCTAGATCCCATGCCGCCTGCAAATCCACAATATTGTTGTAAGAAAGCTCTTTCCCCTGAAGCTGTCGTCCATTGGCCACGCCTGCACCGGAGCCATCGGAATACATCGCAGCTTTTTGGTGAGGGTTCTCTCCATAACGGAGATCGGCGATCTTGTTGAAAGAGAGGCGCAGTGTGTTCGGGAATCCACTTTCTGTGTGGAATTCGAATCGCCCGTTCGCGCTGACCCGTTCCAGCGTAGAGGCAATGGCGGAATCGTAAGCCGCCGTAGTCGCAAATGCTTTCT
>DATHJP010000574.1:0-18713 GCA_035489695.1 Terriglobales bacterium | reverse complement strand
AGGAATGATGCCCTCGAAGTCGAAATAAGAGACGGGATGATCCTCCACCTGCATGGCTAGGCGTTTGTCGGCGGGGTCCAGCGATGGACCTTTGGGCACAGCCCAGGACTTGAGCACGCCATCCATCTCCAGGCGAAAGTCATAGTGCAGACGAGTGGCGCGATGTTTTTGCACTACAAAGCGATGCTGTGATTTCTTCTCGACCTTACCGGCAGGCTCGGGAGTTTCGGCGAAGCGACGTTTGCGCTTGTATTCTTCAAGTGGCATACAGCTATTTTAGCCAGATGGAGGGTATGCGGGGAGAAAGCGTTGGCGATTGTGCGGAGTGATATGCCCCGGCACGTCTTGTTCGACGTGCCGGGACGCGGGGATTAGGCAGCCTTTCCGGCCGCGATGCGATGTGTGGTGGAAGTGTCTACGTTGAAAGTCTCGACTGTAGGATCCTTTTTTAACGTCGGCTTCAGCGTTTCCACGATGCGGTTGTACTGTTCGCGATGATATCGCTCCGCATCTTCCTTGCTCTTCCAGAAGCTCACCGAAACGACTCGCTCGGCGTCGCTTTCCGACGTCAGTCCGATCAGGTCCACAAAGCCGGGCTGCTTCTGCAGGATGGGCAGCACGTCATTGCGCAGTTTGTTGTTAAACTCATCCCTTTTATCTGGTTTCACGCGGCATTCCACAATGCGTGTAAACATAGAGACTCCTTTCGCATTCGTTGGAAGTGGCATCTTGCCCACCCGTCGCCAGAACCGCTCGAAGTACCAGCCACACGACGGAGAAGGGGCGTTTGTCGGTACTGGTTTAGTTGTAAAAGATGAGCACAAATTATAGTCCGGCGCGCTGGGGAGTTTTGCACAAAATGGAATTTTCTCTAAGGCAATGTCCGGTCATGTTAATGCTTTAATTTCTGGGGTTTGCAATTCATGAAACGTGAATATCCAGAGACTCCGTTGGTCGGAGTAGGAGCAGTGGTTATCGACCAGGGACGTGTGGTCCTGGTCAAACGCAGGTTTCCGCCCCTCGCGGGGGAATGGTCTATCCCAGGAGGTCAATTGGAAACCGGCGAAACGATGCGCGAGGGCATTATCCGGGAAGTTCGCGAGGAAACAGGCCTGACCGTTGAACCGGCTGAGTTGCTCGGCGTGTATGACCGCCTATTGCGAGATGAGGCTGGCCGAATTCTCTACCACTACGTGCTGATAGATTTTCTGTGCCGGCGGCTCGCAGGTGAACTTCAGGCGGGCGGGGATGCCGATGATGCACGCTGGTTTTCCCAGGAAGAAACAGGGAGGATTTCGCTGTTGGAAGACACGGCAGAGGTGATCCGATTAGGCTTTGAGAAAGCGCGATGATCGAGCAGAAAAAAATTCGAGGCGCCACGTCGTGGCGCCTCGAAAGCTGAAGTTAGAAGTTGACGCGTAGGCCAAACTCCATGGTGCGTGGAGTGTTGCCCTGCCCTGGCAGCGTGCCGAAACCGCTACTGGCGCTGGTGTCGAGGTAATCCCCCGGGCCAGGATCCAAGAACACTGCATGGTTCAAAAGGTTCACGATGACGGTCTGGAACTCGACATTGAAGCGTTCCGTAAGCTTGAAGTTCTTCCTGATGCTGAGATCCATGCTCCAGTAGGGGAGGCCGCGCAGAACGCCCCAGCCGCCGTCCTTGCCATCCAAACCCAGAATCGGTTGGCGGATCTGATTAAATGCAGCCGTCGGGTCAGCGAACAGATTGGGCAACTGACCTGGGGTCTTGTTGACTCCAGTGCTGATATGGCCCATCGGGATTGCGTTTTCAGAGTTCCCGTTCCCGAAGAAGTCGACGGAGTCGGCTTCGCCGAATGCCTGGCCGCCTCCGTTGATCGTGCCGAGGGTGACCGGCAAGCCGCTGCCCGCAGTGAAAATCGGCGCAAAGGTCCAGCCCCCGAGGATATGGCCAAGTACCCCTTGCTGTCCGGTGTAGAAGTGAGGTTGGTAGACAAAGAACAGGTTGTAAACGAATTTACGGTCAAAGCCCGCCAAGCCGTACCCTCGGTTCAAGTCGAAGGGGTCTGGGGCGGTGGCTTGGCTGGTTGCCTGGACCACCGCGCCGGTACTGAGCGTTTTGGACCAGGTAAAGTTGGATTGGGTAGTTAATCCATGCCAATCGGCCATCTTGAATGAGACAAAGCCACCGTTGTAATTTCCGTGGCCAATGCTAGCGTTAACGCCTACGCCCGATGTCATCTGACCGCTACAGCCGAGCTCAGCTCCGGTCGGGCAGTTGAAGGGGGTGTTCAGCATGGTGGGCGCGAAGTTGAACCCGCCTGCATCCAGATCACTCCACAGGCTCCACACGCTCGCATTGGTGAGATTGCCGGTTGCGTTCGGATTAGTAGGATCGGCACCCTCATTAAACACAACCGCCTGAGTACAATTCGCGTGGCCCGTGCAATAACCCGTACCGGCAAGCGCAGTCTCGAAGAATGGTTGCGGCGTCACCGCTGCTGCATTGGCCTTGCACCCTCCACCAGCAAGGCCCGCGACGCCGCCGCAGTATTGCAGCACCACATTGGCATACGCGTTATCGAAACGCTGGCCCCCCAAGGTCATCATGTAAGGTACTGCGTTTATGTTGATGGGTTGATATTCGTGTTGAATTCGGCGGCCGATATAGCCCACCTCGAGAGTGATTCCCCGATGCAACTGGCGCTGAATCGTAAAGTCGAACGAGTCCACGACATTGGGGCGGAAATGCGGATCCAACGCCTCGCCCGCACCTGCCGCGATGCCGTTGATTCCGGGGAACAGCGGCTGGGGCAAGGTCTGGGTAATTTGCCCATTGGCGACGGATGGCAGCGGAGCGGTCAAACCGTCAGTACCAACGCGGAAAGCGTTAGTTGGGTCAGTCCCACTAGCACCTGGGCAACTGAGATTTATTTGCCCGCCAAAACATTGCACCGGCTGGATAAGTCCGGTACCCAACAGCGGCACCAGCACCAGGTCCACCCCGTTCAGGCGCCCGTAGAGGCGGCCATAGCCACCACGCACCACGGTGTCACCATTGCCCAAAAGCGAGCCGAGCATTCCGCTGCTGGCTTTCGGGTTCCAGGCGACAGCGATTCTTGGGCTGAACGAACCATAGAACGGATCGTAAGGATACTTCCGTCCATTCTCCGTATTGCCAACCAGGTTGAATCCGACGATCGGATTGTAGACCTGGCCCTGCAGCGCTGCCTGTTCGCGGGAGTGCAAGTAAGACACTACATCAAGCACTTGATTGGACTGATCCACCAACTCGATCTGCTTGCCATTTTTCTCCACCGGTGGCATCTCCAAAGCCCATCCCAGACCATAGGTCAGAGTAAAGCTTGGCTTCATGTGCCAGGTATCGCTGAAATACACGTTGTAATAGGGGATAGTGCTCTGGTCGAACGCTGGGGTGAGCGGCGGATTCAGCGCCAGGTCCGTACCAGTACGTGTAAAGGCTTGCTGGGCGACGGATACGATGCCCAGCGTGGCAGCGTAGTCGCGCCCCCAGTCCTTGGCGCAGGATCCCGTGGAACCCCCTGGGCAGAAGCCAAGCAGGCTGATTCCGGCTCCGGACGTCGTAGCAAGTTGGTACACGGGTTGGTAGTTGACCCCGCCACCGTTATCAGTGCGTGCGTGCCAGTTGAAGTTGTGCTGATAGGTACCGCCGAACTGGAACAGGTGATTGCCTTTCAGCATGCTGACATCATCACGAAACATCTGATCATGGCCATCCCAAAAGCGTGTGCGCGTCTGCTGCGTATTCACGTTGAAGGGGCTCAGATTTTGGAGTTTTGACTCACCCAATGGCTCAAGCGCTC
Organism: Terriglobales bacterium; assembly: GCA_035489695.1. GTDB lineage: Bacteria > Acidobacteriota > Terriglobia > Terriglobales > Acidobacteriaceae > 40CM-3-55-5. Next base: position 14,889 of record DATHJP010000574.1, on the reverse strand, counting down.
CTGACAAGCCGGGAAGTTGTATCGTATCTCCCGCCCGGCTCCACGCCCACCAATTGCGCAAGTAGCTGTAGTGGAAGTTGTTGGTGGTGTTGGAGGTGATGTTGGTGGTCAGTCCGAATACGTAGTACCAGGGTAGTTGCGGAGCCGTCGACATGGAAGCCGGGACTCCCTTCGTATTGCCAGGGAAGAAGCCGCCGACATCCACTTGGTCGTCGGTAGCGATGCCCAGCTTAACGTATCGGTAGCTCCCCATGAAATGCCACTTATCGCTAAAGTCATGGTCGATCCGGAGAACTCCGAAGTTGCTGGTTTGTGGTAGGGCCAGGGTCGCCTTGTAGCCACCGATGTTTCCCACGCCACCGACCATATCGCAACGGGACTGACCGCAGTCGCCATTAGTCTCGTTTGGTAACGGCATATATGTGTTCCACAGCTGCGATACCAGAGGGTTGATTCCGAGCCCACGCGGGTCGCACCCGCCTGAAAGGGGGAATCCGTTGGCCGGCGTACAGTTCGCATTAGCCGCGTAGGTGACGCCCTCGGCCGAGGTCACGGGAACATTGTTGAGGTTGTAGGTCACGCCACCGAACGTCAACAATCCTAAGCGCATATCAGCCGACGGAACGATCCTTTCGAACGTTTCCGAGTTCGGCCAGCGGTAACCTTCGTAGTTGGCGAAGAGGTAGGTCTTTCCACCCAAAAGCTTGGGCAGGATCGGGCCGCCGGCACGCGCACCAAAACGGCTGCGGTGCCAATTGGGAACTGGCGTCCCGGTTAGGTTATTGTCCCAGGTATTGGCGGAGAAATTGTTGTCCAGATAATAGTCGTAAGCGCTGCCGTGCCAAGCATTGGTACCGCGCCTGGTAACTACCTGCACTTCGGCGCCTGCCGAGCTGTTGAAGTCGGCAGTTTGGCCGGCACTGTTGACTTTAAACTCTTCCACGCTGTCGGCAGGGGTCGGCATAACTCCCGTTGGCCCACTGGCGACGGCAAAACTCTGATTGGAGATGCCTCCGGTCGGATCGCCGGCGAAACTGGAGGTGTACACGCTCATGCTGCCGTCCATGTCGTTGGTGTTGTTGCCGCCATCGAGCATGAAGCTGCTCTGATCCACCACGGCACCCGCAACGCTGCCATCCGGACTCACGCCGGGCTGCAACTCAACAAAGGTGCTGACGTCGCGGTTAAGGCTGGGCAGCGAGTCCAGCGCGATACCTGTGATGGTATTGCCCACCGTGGAATTCATGGTCTGCAGTTCAGTGCCGGTGGCTTGCACCTCCACAACCACATTCGCTCCGCCAATTTGGAGCGAGGCATCAAGGCTGGTCGTAGTCCCGACTCTTATGGGCTGATTGAGAGTCTTTGCGGTGGCAAAACTTGTCTTGCTGAAAGTGACGTTGTAATTACCGGGAGGAATGTTTACGAAGACGTAGCGCCCGGAGTCATTGGTGGTAGTAGTGCGCTCGGTGTTGGTGGTGGTGTCAGTCAGCGTGACCGTGGCACCCGGAACAACTGCGCCCGACTGGTCCGTTACTACGCCGACCAGGGTACCAGTTGAAACCGCTTGTGACCAACTAGGGAGAACACTGACGGCCCAAATCACCAAAAGCGCCAGCGAGAGGACTAGCTTGCTTAAACGCATCGATGCCTCCGAGAAAAGCGAAAGACTTTCAGTCCGCAGGCGGCGAACTTGAAAACCCTCGCAAAATTAAATCTAAAATGCCGAAACCAGCTATTAAGGAGGCAGGCCGAGCTGATGGGATATGCAACTAACATTCCCAAAACGGGCAACATAATAGGCCAATGTCACATACACTTGCAAACACGACCTGTGCAGTTATATTGAAAAGCGCAGAACTTGACTATGGAATATTGGATGGAAGCGGGGTCCGGCAACTTGGACTTCTGCGTATCGAGCGAGGCTGAAGACCGCGCCAAATTACCAAATGCCAGGGCTGGAACATCAACAAACAACCCATCACAGCATCTCGCACAAATGATTGTGGAACCTTGCAAGATGGAATTTGTTGAGTACAAACAGAACGGCCCGCGCTTGAATCACGCGGGCCGCCCGGTGGACTGCTTGGGATTGACCAAGAGGTGGTCACTCTACGTGGCCCCTTCGGCAAACTCCGGGTCCCGACGCAACTTGCGCCGGGCGGATCAACCCTAAATCACCGGTAGTCGTGCGATGGTTCTTAGAGCGACCGCTCTAAGTCTCAGCCACCTCACCTGGTCTTTTACTGCCACTACAATCAGAACTTGTCATCCGACCACCTCCTTTCCGGTGTAAACCCACATTAGTACGAAACGCTTTCGAACGTCAACTGGCTCCGCACAAAAATTTAAGATCGCGATCCTCACTGGACGATTGAACGCCGGCTGCCTCAGAGTCCCACGGGACATGTCCCCTTGTTATCTGGTTCCTTACCCTCCTGGGTTTCTACACTGGAACTCCCCCCGAAAGTAATCTGGATTTCCGTAAGTTACAGATTTTTCAGCCTTTCCAGCGATATGCGTCTGACTGCGGAAGGCCGATGTGGGCCAGCACGCGATTAGCGAATTCGCGCGCCATGACGTCCACGCTCGCGGGGCGATTGTAGAAAGCGGGGATCAAGGGGAAGACCGTCGCGCCGGCATCGGCAGCCCGGTACATGTTGCGGATGTGAATTTTATTGAGTGGCGTTTCGCGAATGCACAACACCAGCGGACGCTTCTCCTTGAGACAGACATCCGCGGCTCGCTCGATCAGTTGGGAGGCGATGCCGTTGGCAATGCGCGCCAAAGTACCGACGCTGCATGGGATCACAACCATGGCATCGACCGGATACGAACCGCTGGCGACGTTGGCGGCAATGTCCGCGTTGGCCTGCTGTTGAATTTTGCGTGAAGCCTTACCCAGTAACTGGCCAACAAGATTGCTGCGTCCGCGCAGCGAAAGTTCTTCGGCCATCACGCGCAGCGCGCTGTCAGACGCGATGAAGTTAACCGTTTGGACACGCTGGTCACGCTCGACGGCAAGTAGAAAGTGCTTCAGGAACAGCGAACCACTGGCCCCCGTAGTGGCGACGGTCAGGTTTTGAGGATGGTTGAGCAACGTGACTCCTGTGGGACGCAGCTTCGGCACGGAGTTCTGAGCATAGGGAGCGCTCGGCAGGCAAGTCAAGAACCAGTTGTTGGTCCTTGGTCATTCGTCGTTGGTCTCGATCGGCGATCAGTCCGAGCGACCGATTATACGAGGCGACTACAACGACCAACGACGAACGACGAACGACCAACGACGAACTATGGCGACCACCACTAGCTTGCGATCCCGACGCAGTGCGGCGCAGCTTCACGCGCTGGCCAGCGTCGAACGTGAAATCCGAGCTCAGGATCATAACGGTCGTCGCAAATATCTTCGCGACTACACTCAGGCTTACCGCTCCTATGAGTCCGTGCTCGACCGGCAACAGCTCAACTCTCTGGTCTATAGCTCCGATATTTTGTTGGTTGGTGATTATCATGCGCTGCCAGCTTCGCAGCGCTTTGCTGCAGCTCTGCTGGAGGAACGTGCACAACCCGGCGATCGCCCCGTGGTCCTGGGAGTGGAAACGATACTTTCTCGCGACCAGCACGTCCTCGATGAATGGTGGCGGCGTGAAATCGATGAAACGGAATTGCGTCAGCGTATTCGTTTTGATCTGGACTGGGGCTACGATTGGCAGCCCTTCTATGAATTGCTGTTGACCGCGCGCGAGCATGCGGAAGGCATTTATGGTCTGGACTGCATGCCTCGGGAAGATTTACGCAAGATCGGCGCCCGAGACCGTCATGCGGTGCACATGATCGCTGAACTCCGGCAGCGACATCCGAGTGCAGTGATTCTCGCGTTGTTTGGCGAGTCCCACCTCGCTCCCGCACATCTCCCGCGCCTGCTGCGCGCACAACTGCCCGCAGAGCGCCCGCTGACGATTTTGCAGAACGTGGACGCCCTATACTGGCGCGCCGCCGGTGAACCGCAGGAACATGTGGAAGCGGTGCACGTTGGGCAGGACGTGGTTTGCGTATTTAATTCGACGCCGCTCGAGAAATACGAAAATTACCGCCTTTGCTTGGCTCGCTGGAACCGGGAAGAAGATGAAGCGCCCGATGCCGGGCCAACGATTTACAACCTGATAGACGGCTTGCTTCGCTTTCTGGACATCAACCGCTATTCGTCACACAACGGCACCCAACCCAAGTTCCTCGTAGATCTGTTGCCGGAAATATATTGTGGAACTTCCGAAGCCCGCTTGCGCCGCTTGCTTTCACATACTGGCACGGAAGCCGAAGCGGTACTCCGCAAAGTCGAGGAGCGGGGCAGTGTGTATTTGCCGCAGGTGAACGCATTTTACGTACGCGAGTTCCAGATGATGTATGTGGCGGAAGAGGTGGCACGCTTTTTGCATCACGCCTGCCGCGGGTTGCCATCGCGCGGAAATATACCTTCCGATAAAAATGACAATTCGGATCGCCTTTACTGCCTGACTGTTGAGTATGCGCTGGGCTACTTCGGATCCCGGGTGCTGTATCCGGCACGCTCGCCAAAAGATGAGTCGGCGCCTGCAACGTTGGATCTCAACCAGGAAGCATTGGGGAGTGATGGAATCAAATCGGAAGCCACGGCACAACAAGTGGGTTACGGGCTGGGCAACAATCTATACGACGCTTATCTGGAAGGGCGCGTCACTCGCTGCGCTCTGCGGCGGCTATTCCTTGCTCACCTCGAGAAGCCGGGAACGGCAAGAGAGATTTGCTTACAGTTGGCGAATGGAGTCCGCCCAGAAAAAAAGAAAGCACGGGCGGCAGCGGGTTAAACCGAGCACTCAGCATTCAGTCAACTTCAGCTTTCGTCCTTGCTGATTGCTTGCCCAAACGCGATCAGATTTCCGTCTGGCGCGAGCACCAGCAATTCGCGTTGGCCGTAGTGCTGGTTCACCGGTCCATAAACATCACCCTTAGGCAGAGTTTCGAGCTTCGGCTTGAGTTCGGCGTACAGCCCATCCACGTCGCGAACGTCGATGTAGTAAGCGAAACGTCGATTACCGGGAGGAGCGCCGTCGCTGCCGGTTTGTTCCAAAATGCGAAACCCCGTGGTCTCGCGATGCACATAGGCATAATTGGCGGCCCGAAAGCGTGTCTCGAATCCTAGAATGCCGGTGAAGAAAGCTAACGCCCGTTCAAGATCTTCTACATGCATGAATGGCGTGACTTGAATAAAGTTCGACATACCCCATTCTCCTGGCGGGAGACTAGCACAACCCGCAACCTACGTTTTCCGCGTTGACTGAGAACGTGCGCGCAAGTGCTAATCTAGAAGCTCATTGGCGTCAGCTGAATGCTGACTGCTGATTGCTGAGTGCTTCCTTTGAACGCTGACTCCATTCGCAAACTTCTCGAGCAGGTGCGCCGGGGCAAGCTTTCGCCCGATGAAGCAGTGGAGCGCCTGCGCCATATGCCATTCGAGGACCTGGGCTTCGCCAAACTGGATCATCATCGCGCCCTACGCGCCGGAATGCCTGAAGTGATCTTTGCGGAAGGGAAGAGTGCCGCGCAAGTAGCCGAGCTTTTCTCGCGACTCGCAAAGCATGGCGGCAATATCCTGGCCACGCGCGCTAACCGAAAACAGTTTGCGGCGGTAAGAAAGAAACTGCGCGGAGCAAAATATAGGGACCCAGCCCGGGCGATTGTCCTCCATCGGGATCATAAGAAAGTCGGCCGAGGCACGATAGCCGTGGTGTCTGCAGGCACCAGCGATATCCCAGTGGCAGACGAGGCCGTAGTCACCGCAGAAATCATGGGCAACGAGGTCGAGCGTCTCTACGATGTAGGCGTAGCCGGAATCCATCGCCTGCTGGCCAATCGCGGGACACTATCCCGGGCGCGCGTCGTCGTTGTATGCGCCGGAATGGAAGGAGCGCTGCCCAGCGTGGTCGGCGGATTGGTGGGCGTCCCCGTAATTGCAGTTCCTACCAGTGTGGGCTATGGCGCGGCATTCAAGGGTCTAGCCGCGCTGTTAGGCATGATGAACTCCTGCGCCTCCAATGTGAGCGTGGTGAACATCGACAACGGATTTGGCGCAGGGTATGTGGCGTCGCTGATCAACCGGTTGTGAAACCTATCGAACTAGCCCGTCAGCCACAATGGTTCTGTCGTTCGTCCTTGGTCGTTGGATAACGGCCAAGTACCAACGGCCAACGACGGTTTTGCAATAAAAAAAGAGGCACGGCTTGCACCGTGCCCCAACCTCCGATCCAAGTACAGCTGCTTACGAATGTTTCGTGACTACCAGATTGTTCGCCACGCTGAACACGCCGGGGATTCGGTTCGCCCGCATACCGGCAAGTTGCTTGTCCATGGTATTTTCAACCGTGCCGTATAGGCTGAGTTTGCCATTGCTAACCACGATACGAATGGGCGCTGCCGGATCTGACGCGTAGCGGCTAAGCACATTGTCGTGGTAGATTGCGCGCAAGGCGCGAAGCCGAATGTCGTCATCAAAGATCGACACCGGCGACACCTGAATGTCGTTCACCACGTCCTTAACCCCAGGTGTTCTGTTCACCAGCGCCAAAGCAGAATCGCGTCCGACTTCGGTTCTGGTTTCGCCGCTGACCGTGGTCACGCCATCCTTGACCGTAACCGTGACGAAGTTGAACTCGTTGTCATATCCGATACGATCGAAGTACAGTTTGCGGTCGAGCTGCGCAGCGAGTTGAGAGTCAGGAACGTTCGAGGTCACCGCGATCAGATTTCGTACGCCCTGCACCTTCTCCGTCTTGCGGACTTTTTTTGCCGCATCCAGCTTCTGCTGGTAGAGATCCACGGTGCCAGTCAGGGTCACAATGCCGTCCTCAGTCGCGGCGCGCAGATTACGAAACTCCTTCTTTGCCGCGAGTTCGGTTGATACGCGGCTCTGAATTTCGCCGTCATAGCGGCCTGCGCTCGCTGTCTGCGCGATCAGCCCAATGCTAAGAACTCCAACGCTTAAAAACACTGCTAACGTCTTTGAAATCTTGTTCATATGAGAATCGCTCCTACCCGATTCCTTGTTAACCACTTAGTTAAATAGATGCTGCGGCAGGCAGCAAAGATGCACGAGGTCGAGTACCCTCAAAATGCGCCGACGAATTGCTTGCATCATCGTGTAGGCATAACATCTGTGCCTGCAGCAGACCCCGGCACGGGCCACGCTTTGAAAATCTTGCGACGTTGAACAGGAGAGATCATGAACCCGAGCTCAAATTCGCAGCCATGGGGACTCACAGTTCTGCGCGTGGTCGTAGGAGCCGTATTTCTGCTGCACGGCTGCCAAAAGCTGTTCGTCATGGGCTTTCATGGAGTGGCGGGATTCCTTGGCGTTTTGGGAGTGCCCGCTCCTGGCGTCGCCGCCGTGGTGCTGACATTGGTTGAGTTCGTAGGCGGAGCTTTGCTGGTACTAGGTCTGTTCACCCGCTGGGCTGCGTGGTTGCTGGCCATTGACATGGTCATGGCCATTCTGTTGGTCCACTTGAAAAAGGGATTCTTCAATCCGCAAGGCTTTGAATACCCATTAACCCTTCTCGCGGCAAACATCGCGATCGCATTAGCAGGTCCGGGGGCGGCGTCGGTGGATGGAGTGATAAAGGCGCGCGACTGAGCGACGCCGGAACCTGACATCCGAGAACTGAGACCTGAGATCTGACACCCAACACTCGAGACCACTAGCGACCGCGACTCCCGCTAGACTTCTTTCGAGATGGCTTCGACTTCTCGAATACGCGCGCGAAAATCTTGTCGATATTTCGCAGCTGGCGCTTGAGATCGAAAGCACGTTCAATTTGTTCACGAGGGACACGCTTGGTTATATCTTTGTCCTTCAGCACCAACTCTCGAAAATTTAATCCTTCTTTCCAGGCATGCATGGCATGGCGTTGCACCATGCGATAAGCATCTTCCCGCGAAACTCCGCGCTCTACCAAGTCGAGTAGAAGCTGTCCGCTAAAGACGAGGCCGCCGGTGCTGTCCAGGTTGATCTTCATGCGCTCCGGATAAACGAACATGGTGTCGAGAAGGTTGGTCGTCTTCTGCAGGAGATAGTCCACCAGGGTAGTTGAATCGGGAATGATGATGCGTTCTGCCGAAGAGTGGGAAATATCTCGCTCATGCCATAAAGCAACGTTCTCAAACCCAGCTTGCGCGTTGGCGCGCACCACTCGGGCCAGGCCGCTGATCTGCTCGCAAGTCACCGGATTGCGTTTGTGCGGCATTGCGGACGAACCTTTCTGCTTTTCGCTGAAAAACTCTTCCGCCTCTCGAACTTCAGTGCGTTGCAGATGCCGGATCTCGGTCGCGATTTTATCCAGCGTGCAGGCAATCACCGCTAGCATAGCCAGGTAAGACGCATGGCGGTCACGCTGGATCACCTGGGAAGAGATCGCCGCGGCATTCAGTCCCAGTCGAGCGCAGATTTTTTCTTCGAGCTCCGGGCTGAGGTGGGCAAAGGTGCCCACGGCGCCGGAAAATTTTCCAACTCGCATATCTTCTGCAGCGCTTTCGAAGCGAGCGATATCACGTTGTACCTCCGAGTACCAGTTCGCCAGCTTGAAGCCGAACGTGATGGGCTCAGCATGAACACCGTGGGTGCGGCCCACCATCGGAGTGTCTTTGAATTCCCAGGCGCGCCGCTTCAGGACTTCCGCAAGCCGCTGCAAATCTTCCGCAATGATCGACGAAGCCTGGCGGACCAGCAGCGCCTGCGCGGTGTCCACAACATCATTCGACGTCAAACCGTAGTGGAACCAACGCGCCTCGGGACCTACGATCTCGGCTACAGCGGTGGTGAAAGCGATAACGTCGTGGCGCACCTCGGCCTCAATCTCGTGAATGCGCGTAAGGTTGAAATCGGCGCGCTCACGGATGGCCTTGGCCGCGTCTTTCGGCACCATTCCAGCGTCAGCCAGAGTCTCCGTGGCGGCCACCTCCACCGCTAGCCACGTGCGAAACCGGTTCTCATCGCTCCAGATGCGAGCCATCTCCGGGCGGGTGTAGCGTGGAATCAAGAACAGCCCCCTCTCTGACGTCGCGGGAAAATGAAGGACTAGGGATTCTAAATGGAGAGCAGGCCAAGTCGCTAGGGAGGAGCTAGTGGTCAGTGGCCAGTGATCAGTTGCCAGTCGGACGGCTGAAAAGTTATGGAAGACAAAGCTATGTTTCTTATGTGTATCGCGACACGATATAATTACACAACTTCAAAGCGACTTCCCCCGCAGGATGAATCAAGTGCTTACCCTGTCTGATTATCGAGCCTTGGCGGAGTTGCGTTATCAAATCCGCAGCTTTGCTCATTTCAGTGAACAGGCTTCCCGCGCCGCGGGGCTTGAACCACGGCAGCATCAGTTAATGCTGACTCTGAAGGGATTGCCCGAGGGAGTACGCCCGCGGATTAGGGAATTGGCAAAGCGTCTGCGAATTCAGCATCACAGTGCGGTGGAACTAGCGAACCGGTTGGCCTCCGGCGGATATGTGCGACGTCGACGCGGAGGGCAGGACCGGCGCGAGGTGCTCCTTTCCCTTACCTCCAAGGGTGAAAAAGTGCTGCGCAATCGATCGTTACATCATCGTGCAGAGCTTCGCTTGCAAGGGCCCGCGCTAGTGGCAGCATTGCAGCACGCAATGCGAGTAGGCAGAGACTCGCACGCGAAAACAATGAAAGATGGATCACGAAAAAGGAGAGCGACTTAAAGATGTCGAACGTGGATCGCGAAAAAGAAGACGACGGCGCGGTAAGCAAGAGCAATCCCGAATCTGCCAAGCGAAGTAGTGTCGCAGGAGAACCGGCTCGGTTTCGCATGGTAGTGGTCTCGGTGCTGGCAGGGGCCGTGGGCTTGATAGCCGGGTTCGTCGCCTTTGCGCTCTACAGGCTCATTGGCTTATTCACCAATGTATTCTTTTTCCATCGCTGGACTTGGGATTTCATCAGCCCGCGTTTGAACTCCCTGGGACTTTGGGTCATCGTCGTCCCGGTACTGGGCGGCATCATCGTCGGCTTCATGGTCAAGTACGGAACGCCGAAAATTAAGGGTCACGGAATCCCAGAGGCGATGGAAGCGGTGTTAGTCAATCGCAGCCGTATCCAGCCACGAGTTGCAATCCTGAAGCCGATTTCAGCTGCTATCGCAATTGGCACCGGCGGTCCCTTCGGCGCGGAAGGCCCGATTATTCAGACTGGCGGCGCTCTAGGCTCAGTAATCGGACAAGCGCTCCATATGACCGCATCAGAACGAAAGGTACTGCTGGCCTGTGGCGCGGCGGCGGGAATGTCTGCCACTTTCGACACGCCAATTGCCGGTGTGATCCTGGCCATCGAACTGCTTCTGTTTGAGTTCAAGTCGCGGTCTTTCATTCCACTGGTAATTGCCAGCACCTTGGCTGCAGCCGTTCACATGCAATTGCTGGGTCCAGGGCCGATGTTCACCGTGACCGCCATGAATTTCGGAATCCCGCGAGCCCTGCCTTTTTATCTCATTCTCGGGGTTATCTGTGGCGTGGCGGCGGTTGCCATTACCAAAGCGCTTTACTGGATGGAAGATCAGTTCGAGAAGTTGCCGGTGAATGAGTTCTGGTGGCCGGCAATCGGGGCGTTGGGGCTGGGAATTATCGGCTACTTCGTGCCCCGGGTCCTGGGCGTTGGATATGACACTATCAGTGACATTTTGAACGCGAATCTGACGTTGAAGTTGTTGCTGGTGGTCATGATCGCCAAATCGGCAGCCATGGTCATCTCGCTCGGATCGGGCACATCGGGCGGTCTTCTGGCGCCCACCTTCATGTCCAGCGCCGCGCTGGGTGGCGCTTTTGCCACCATCATGAATCATTTTTTCCCTTCTGCGAACCTGTCTCCGGGCGCGTTCGCCCTGGTCGCCATGGGCGCGGTGTTTGGGGCGGCATCACGGGCGACCTTTTCATTCATCATCTTCGCCTTCGAAATCACACGAGACTACAACTCTGTACTACCCCTGATGCTGGTCAGCGTGATCGCCGATGGTATCGGCCTGCTGCTGATGCCTGGGGGGTCGATCATGACCGAAAAACTGGAACGTCGTGGATTGCGTATCCATCAGGATTACGAACCCGACGTGCAACAGCAGGTAAGAGTTTTTGAGACTATGGATCCCGAGGCGCCCACGCTCCCTGCCAATATGCCGGTTGCTGAGCTCGCGGAGCTCATTGCCCGCAGAGATCCCGAGGTAAACCGTCATCAGGGAATGATCATTCTGGATGAAGACGGCAAGTTGTGCGGAATTATCACTCGCGGCGACGTGTTGCGCGCTCTGGACACGGATCCTCAGGGAACGATGAGCGTGCTGGAGGCGGGTACGCGCGACGTCGTTGTCTCATATCCAGACGAGGTCCTATACGAAGCATCGGCCAAGATGCTGCGCAACAATGTTGGACGTCTTCCCGTGGTGGACCGCAACGATCCACGGCGCGTAGTCGGTTATTTGGGCAGACCGGGCATTATGGCTGCTCGTCTGAGGCGACTGGAAGAGGAGCATGTGCGCGAACCAGGTTGGGTGACGAGGCTGTTTTAAGCTCCACCCGGTCTACTTTTTGGAGGAACTTTGTTCCTTCGCCGCTGCGAGATCTTGCTTCTGGGCGGCCTGGATCAGTGGCTGTAGCGCCTGAATTGAGATGCCAAGCGTCCCGCCAGAAAAACCATCGATGTACGCGGCATTGATGCCAATGACTTCCCCTCGCGAATTAAATACAGGACCGCCACTGCCGCCATGTGCAGTAGGTGCGTCGTAAATAAGCTTGTCACCGACAACGTCTCCCAGATGTCCGCAGGTCGCAGAGGGTCGAATCAGGGACAGTGCCGCGAGCTCGCTAGCTGCGCCCTGGTCATCGCGCCGGAAAGCCAGCCGGTCATACACCGCGGTGGGTGATTTCGCCACCATGCCCAGAACGCCCATCGGATAGCCAATCACGGCAACCAGTTCGCCAGGTTCCGGACGATTTTCTGCCAGCGGCAAAGGCCGAAGCTGATGCATTGCCACTGAATCCTCGATGCGGAGCACCGCCAAGTCGCCATCCGCAGAGAACGCCGCAGGACTGATGTCAACCGGAGTGGGGAAGCCAGGGAAGAAAGCCAGCAACTTTTCCAGTCGCGGCGTGGCCCCTTTGCGGATCAGAACCGTGGATTCCGGGTCTCCATACCAGGGTTCAGCGACGTGACGGTTGGTGGCCAGCAGTCCATCCGCTACAACAAATCCGGTGCCAGAAATGCGGGCGCGCAATGCGGGGCGCTGCTGGGGAAATCCGACCTGGTAAACGCCGAAGATGTAACAGATGGAATTACGATACCGGTTCAGGACCATGGCTGGCATGGCCTGCTCCTGCTTAAGTTGGTCTACCTGCTGAGAGAGTTGCTGCACCTGCTCATGAAGGTTATCGTTGGGCGGCGGCCAATAATAGTAGGCCATGAAGCCCGTCCCAATGCGCAGGAATACCGCCAGCACACTCTGTACGAGCCGCTGCCATGCGCTACAGACCGGTTCTTCTTCAGTTTGCAAGTTGTCGGACATGTGGGTAAGGCTGCCCGTGCTGCTGGGGAAGAAATCGCTTGGCCAGGCGGGCCTGTGAGCCTCTATATTGCAGTGAGAGCGGCGACTCTCCTAGGGTACGGAGGGAGGTGTACGGCTGGGGTAAGTAATTAATTACAAAGGGACTCTACTGGCGAGAATCGAGAGCTAGCACCGATCTGTGGAGCGCCGAGTACGTGCTCACTTCTCGTACAGCAGCACGCCCTCGGTCTCCTTTGAATCCACCGGCCGATAGAACAGCTTGTTGTCTCCGAGGAAGACCTCGATGAAAGCCGGCCGGGTCGCAATGGTCCCTTGGATCAGCGCCTCGGATAGCGGATCTTCGATGTACTTCTGCAAGGCTCGCCGCAGCGGACGCGCGCCGTAACTGCGATCGCCCAGCGTTTGATTCAATATCCACTTCTTGGCTTCGTCGGTGACCGTGACCGTGATCGATTTCTGCGCCAGATTCTGATTCAACTGAGTCACCATCAACTCGAGAATCTGGATCAGATCGTTCTCGCTAAGCGCGCTGAACAGAATGATTTCGTCCAGCCGGTTCAGGAACTCGGGATTGAACGTGCGCTTGACCTCATTCCTGACCAAATCCTCGACTTTCTCAGAAACCATGTCTTCATTCGTCGACTGGAAGCCCAGGCCTTCGCGCTTTTGCAGGTAACGGGCGCCGATGTTCGAGGTCATGATGATGATGGTGTTTTTGAAATCCACCGTATTGCCCAAGCCGTCGGTGAGCTGGCCATCCTCGAATACTTGCAGCAGGATGTTGAACACATCGGGGTGCGCCTTTTCAATCTCATCCAGCAGCACGACAGAGTAAGGCGCGCGCTTGACGCGTTCTGTAAGCTGTCCGCCTTCTTCGTAGCCGACGTATCCCGGAGGCGAACCGATCAGCTTCGACACGGAGTGTTTTTCCATGAACTCTGACATATCGAAGCGGACCAGCGACTTCTCGCTGCCGAACATGAATTGCGCCAGAGTGCGGGCCACTTCCGTCTTGCCGACACCAGTAGGACCGAGGAACAGGAACGAGCCAATGGGCCGGTTCGGGCTCTTCAGGCCAGCCCTAGAACGGCGGATAGCGCGAGCCAGAGCGGTGATCGCCTTATCTTGCGAGATGATCCGCTTGTGCAGCTCCTCTTCAATGCGGAGCAGCTTCTGCGACTCTTCTTCCTTGATCGAGGTGATGGGAACGCCGGTCCAGCGTGATACCACGTCCTCGATGTCCTCCCGACCGACAACGCCGGTGGAGGATTCATCGAGGTGGTATTTTTCGCGAAGAGCACGCAGGTTCTCGCGCTCCTTGCGTTCCTCGTCCGAGTAGAAGCGCGCCTTCTCGAACTCGTGGTTCGCGATAGCGTTCTCCATACGATGGACGATGAACTTGATCCGCTTCTGGACTTCCGTAATTTCCTCGGGAAGCGATGTCTGACGCAGCTTTACGCGCGCCCCGGCTTCGTCGATAAGATCGATTGCCTTGTCGGGCAGGAAGCGGTCTGGAATGTAGCGATTTGAATGTGACACCGCAAAATTGATCGAGTCGTCGGTGTAAGTGACGGCGTGGAACTTCTCGTAGCGATCCTTGATCCCAAACAGAATCTTGGTGGCATCACCCTCGTTTGGAGGAGGAACCTTGACCGACTGGAAGCGTCGCTCCAGGGAGCGATCTTTCTCAATCGACTTGCGATACTCACCCGGAGTGGTAGCTCCGATGCACTGAATCTCACCGCGGGAAAGCGCCGGCTTCAGAATATTAGCGGCATCGAGCGAGCCCTCGGCTGAGCCTGCGCCCACCAGGGTGTGAAGCTCGTCAATGAAGATGATGGCGTTCTGCGATTCCATCAATTCCTTCATGATGGTCTTCAGCCGCTCTTCGAACTGGCCGCGATACTTAGTGCCCGCAACGATCAGCGAAAGATCAAGCGCCAGAATGCGTTTGTCGGCAAGAAATGATGGGACTTCGCCATCCGCGATGCGCTGTGCCAGGCCCTCGACGATGGCAGTCTTACCCACGCCCGGCTCGCCGATCAATACCGGATTATTCTTGGTCCGACGGCAAAGGATCTGGACCACACGTTCCAACTCGCCTTCCCGCCCTACCAGCGGATCAAGTTGGGTGTCCATGGCTGCCTGGGTTAGATCGCGGGAGAATTCGCTAAGCAGGGACGATTCCCGCTGCCGCTGCGGCTGAGCCTTTTCCTGGCTGCTGCGAGCCAGTTCTTCGCGGATCGTCGACAGCCGCAGTCCGCGCTCGTGCAAAATTTCGGCGGCGAAACACTTTTCTTCC
>DATHJP010000573.1:0-2338 GCA_035489695.1 Terriglobales bacterium | reverse complement strand
CATCTCGGCGCGCTGCTCTAGCAGCTTTTTGACCTTGGGGTGGACGTGGAAGTCTTCGGGATAAGTAGTGAGCCGCTGCGTAATCTCGCGCAGTTGTTCCACCGGGACGCCAGTTTCGACTTCATAGTCAGGCTTGTAGCGTCCACCTTTATAGTTGTCCCAATATTTAGGAAGGTCGCGAAAAGTCGGCTTTTTGGTAATGGACGCCGCGTTTTTTTGTGCGGCTTCGTATTCTGCGCGGATCGCCGTGACTTTAGACTGCGCTTCCTCCGCGCCAATGTCTTCCGCATAAACCTCCCACAGTGCCGGATGCTCTTTGATCGCCTGATACATCAATGGCTGGGTAACGGTGGGATCATCTACTTCACTGTGGCCGTGACGGCGATAGCCGATCAGGTCGACGACTACATCGCTGCCGAAGGTGTACCGATATTCAAGGGCCATGCGGCCTACGCGTACTACCGCATCCACATCTTCACCATTGACGTGGAAGATCGGAACCGATTGGCGTCGCGCGAGCTGTGCGGCAAAGCGTGATGAATGCAGCTCAGTGGGAAGGGTTGTAAAGCCGAGCAGGTTATTGACAATCACGTGCACCGTGCCGCCGACTGTGTAGCCTTTCAGGTCGGAATAGTTCAGGGTTTCGGCAAAGATTCCCTGGCCCGCAAAAGCGCCATCGCCGTGAACGAGAAGAGGGAGGTACTTTTCAGCACCACCCGTGCCGACGCGATCCTGCTTTGCCCGGCTGCGCCCAACGGTGACTGGATCCACGGCTTCTAAATGGCTGGGGTTCGAAACCAGGTGGATGTGAATTCGAGCGCCGGACCTGGTGACGTACTCTCCAGTCGCACCCATGTGATATTTCACGTCGCCGCCGCCCAGCACACTTCGCGGATCCACATCCTCAAAACCTGCGAAGACCTCTTCTGGCGGCCGCTTTGCCACGTGGACGATCACGTTCAGCCGGCCGCGATGACTCATTCCCATGACGAGTTCGACCGCGCCGCGCTGGCCGGCAGCGTCCAAGATTTCGTCCACTAAGGGGAGCAGTGCGGTCACGCCTTCTAGAGAAAACCGCTTGGTTCCGAGATAGCGCTGTTGCAGGACCTGCTCGAACAGGTCGGCGCGGATGAGTTGGTCAAGTATGCGTTCCTGGTCCACGGCGGGTTGCGGACCTTCCATCCGTTCTTGTATCCACTTTCGCCGCTCAGGTTCGGCGATGTGCATGAATTCCACACCGACGGTGCCGCAATAGAGGCCTCGCGCTTCGCGGGCGAGTTCGCCCACGATCTGCAATTCAGGAGGCGGCGATTTAGGCAAGAAGCCGAGTGGATCGAGATCAGCCTCGAGATATCCCCATTGGCGGAACGCGTCGAACACGCGCTCACGCTCTCCGTTGGCGGTATCGAGAAGGGCGGTCGATGCGGCTTCGGAAGTAGTCCGTCGAGTCATGGTCTAGTACTAGGATAACGGATGAGGCTGGCTCTGTGGCGGATTCAAGCCGGTCACTCCCAAGACTGCACTTTTCCTGTATTGACCCTCGCTTGTTTTTCTTTCGCTCTGGCTGCCCTTCCGTGTCCTGATGGAGACGGCAATCCCGTCCGATCTAACCCCCTGGAGGAGTACCAGGGATGGACAGGTCGAAGGATTGCGCGATCACCTCACAAGAGCAATTGCTGTCCGGGGGAAGCAACGCCGAAGATACGGTGCGCAAGCTCTGGCAGGCGATCGAGCAATCGGCGGATTTGGTGCTAATTACGGACCGTGCAGGAGTGATTGAATACGTCAATCCCGCTTTCGAATCCCTTACCGGATATTCGCGGGAAGAAGCCATAGGGCAGACTCCTCGCTTACTCAAGTCTGGACAGCAGAGTCCGGAGCTTTATCAGGAGCTGTGGGCCACAATCATGTCGGGGAATGTGTTTCGCGGAGTACTGGCCAATCGCAAGAAGAGCGGGGAAATTTTCTACGCCGAGAAGTCGATTACCCCGGTACGAGACAGCGAGGGCAGGATTACACATTTCATCTCGAATGACCGCGACATCACCGAACGGCGGAGACTGGAAGCGCAGCTACAGCAAGCGCAGAAAATGGACGCCATCGGCAAGCTTGCCGGCGGCGTGGCCCATGATTTTAACAACCTGTTGATGGTGATCAGCTCCTACGCCGAGTTGATGCAGAACTCGCTCGCTCCGGAGCATCCCCTACGGCGCAACGTGCAGGAGATCATGACAGCATCCCGCCGGGCGGCTGACCTTACCCGGCAACTCCTGGCTTTTGGACGCAAACAAATGCAGTCCCTGCAATTTCTCAGCTTGAACAGCATCATTCTGGAAAT
>DATHJP010000572.1:0-3191 GCA_035489695.1 Terriglobales bacterium | reverse complement strand
GAGAACGGACGGGAACCTTTCTCCGGAGCCTGGTTCCACGAGTCTGTCAATATCTTCATCAGCAGAAACCCTTTGACGATACCGAGGGCGATTGGGGCATCCGCGCCTCCGCTAAGCGCCATATCCAAACGGCCGGACTGAATTTGCCGCAGAGAATATCCAAACGCATCAGTCGAAGAAGTGCATCCCGTGGTCACGACATGGCTCGGTCCGCGCAATCCGAAACGCACGCTGAGTTCGCTGGAAAGTGTCCCCATCACTCCTGTGGGCACACAAAATAAGCTCATCTGCTTATATTGTTGATGAAAGAACAAGCGATATTGTTCTTCGGTGAATTCCTGAGATCCTCCACCCGATCCCAGAATCACTCCGAAGCGGCGTCTTTGTTCCAAGGGCAGGGAAGTGGAATCAATTCCCGCGTCACGAAGAGCTTCGGTAGCTGCGGCTAACGCTAAGGGTAATACTCGTGAAACATGCTTGCGCTCTCGTTTTTCCACCCATGCCAGTTCGTCAAAATCGCGAACTTCGCCCGCGATCTGCACCGAAATTTCGGACGGATCAAAACGCGAAATCCGCCGCACCCCGCTGCGCCCCTGCAGAACGCCTTCTGTGAAGGCCGCATTTCCCACCCCATTAGGACTCACCGTCCCCATGCCCGTGATCACCACGCGTCGTTTCACCAGTCACCTCTTGTTGGAGAATATACGATTTCCGATTGCCGATTTCCGATTTTTAAACGCGCCTACAATCTTGGATGCGACATCCATCAGGAAAGGGGACCCCCAAGCAGTTAAAGGTGTGTCAAATATCGTCGCAGCGGCAGAGCTTGAGCGCCTCGGGGTATAAATTAGCAATCGAAATTGGAAATTGGAAATCCAAAGTCGGTGTCGGCCTGATACATCAAATCCGATACCGTGCCGTATAATTCGGCGTCTTGTGAATGGAGGGATCGTTGGCCTACGAAGATCTGCGTGACTGGATGGCGGCGCTGGAGCGTGCGGGCGAATTGAAAACGATTCGTACTCCCGTGAATGCCATCCTTGAAATCGCAGAGATCACGGATCGTGTCAGCAAAACTGGCGGCCCCGCGCTCCTCTTTCAAAACATCGAGGGTCATCAGGGCTCGCAGGTATTGATCAACCAGTTCGGTTCGGCGCGGCGTATGAATCTGGCGCTCGAAGTGGACTCGCTCGATCAGGTCGCCGATCGCATCCGTCATTTCATGGATGTGAAATCCCCGCAAGGCTTCCTCGACAAAGTAAAGATGCTCCCCATGCTGGCGGAAATGGGCAAGTTCTTTCCCAAGACAGTTTCGACCGGCCAATGTAAGGAAGTCATCAAACGTGACAACTTCTCACTGCTCGCCTTTCCTATCCTGCAATGCTGGCCGAAAGATGCAGGCCGCTTCATCACCATGCCGTGTGTAATCACGCGCGATCCGAAGTCTGGCAAGCGCAACGTTGGCATGTATCGCATGCAGGTGTATGACGAACGCACCACCGGAATGCATTGGCAGCGGCAGAAGGTTGGGGCAGAGCACTATCGCGAAGCTCTGCGGACAGCGGCTGCCACAGGCCGCGTAGGGACGGGCGACCTCGCCCGTCCGGCGCGTGCGAACTCTGCGCGCGCAGGAGTGGATATCATGGCGCGCACTTCCGGTGGCTCCGTCCTCCCCGATGGAGAGCGTCTCAGCGGCAAGATGGAAGTTGCTGTCGCCATCGGCACGGATCCTGCGATCACGTTTTCTGCGATCGTTCCCGCTCCGCCCGATGTTGAAGAATATTTGATTGCTGGATTTCTGCGGCAGAAGCCGGTTGAGCTGGTGAAGTGCGAAACCGTTGACCTGGAAGTTCCCGCAACTTCAGAAATTGTTCTCGAAGGCCACGTCCATCTCGATGAACTGCGTACTGAAGGGCCGTTTGGCGACCATACCGGCTTCTATTCTCTCGAAGACCTCTATCCGGTTTTTCATCTCAGCTGCATCACTCATCGAAAGAATCCAATCTATGCCACCACCATCGTGGGCAAACCGCCGATGGAAGATGGCTGGATGGGCAAAGCCGTGGAGCGCATTTTCCTTCCGCTGATGAAGCTCACCATCCCCGAGATCGTGGACATCAATCTTCCCATCGAAGGTATCTTCCACAACCTGATGATCGTTTCCATCAAGAAGTCTTATCCCGGACAGGCCCGCAAAGTGATGAACGCCATCTGGTCTCTCGGTCAGGCCATGTTCACCAAATGCATTATCGTGTTGGACGAAGACGTCAACGTGCAGGACATTGCCGAGGTCACGCTCAAAGCTCTCAACCATATTGATCCTGAGCGCGACATCCAATTCACCCTTGGTCCGATAGATTCGCTCGACCACTCTTCCCGCCTGCCCAACTACGGCTCCAAGATGGGCATCGACGCTACCCGCAAATGGCCCAGCGAAGGCTTCACTCGTCCCTGGCCAGACGAAATCCTGATGGATGAAAAAACCAAAGCCCTAGTCGATAGCAAATGGAAAGCGCTGGCAAAAGATTTGGGAATCGCGTGACAGTATTGCCCCACCCAACCTCACTCGGGACGGTTCAGCGGGTTTTATTGACTCAGTGACTAGCGACTCAGCTTAAACACTGTCCCGGGGCCGAAAGCGTCGTTGAAGGTTGTACCGTAAAAATTGCCTGCGGGATCCCGCACTAAACCCGTGTGGGGAGATCCGCCGTTCACTCCGTTATCGAAGTTGTAAAGCAAGGACTCGTTGCCGGCTGTATCCAGTTTGAAAATAGTACCCCACCCGAAGGAACCGCCCGAGTTGGTCGTGCCGTAGAAATTGCCCGCACTGTCCCGAACCAGCCCGGCGTAAGGAGTATCTCCATCCAGGTTTCCGATGAAGGTGTAGAGCAAGGCCTCATTTCCGGTCTTAATCTAACTTGAAAATCGTTCCTACACCGCGAGAGCCTCCTCTGGCGGTCGTACCGTACAAATTGCCAGATACATCCCGTATCAAACCTGCCTGCGGATACACTCCATCCAGTCCAGAGCCGAAGCTATGCAGCACAGTTTCGTTGCCAGCCGGATCCACCTTGAATACGGTTACTAGATTGTAGGCGCCGCCGGTTTGCGTGGTGCCATAGAGGTTGCCCGTCGGCCCCAGAAGCAAACTTGCCCACGGCAACCCTCCGTCCGGAGTTCCTCTAAAACTG
>DATHJP010000571.1:0-2597 GCA_035489695.1 Terriglobales bacterium | reverse complement strand
ATTGTCAACTCCGATGATTCGGCCATTACCACTATGTCGGGTGCATAAACGCTCCGCTCCAATCGGGAACGTAAATAATGGTCGATCAATTCTTGCTTGTGCTCGCCCGCAAATCCCGCCTGCCATGCTCTATCCACGAATTCCCAGCCGAGGCTCTCGTGTCCGCTATACATCAGTGCGATGGTGTTGGTCCACAGTTCTGGCGGAACCCAACATGACTCGGCGTCCCATTCTGGACTGGAGCGGATCACCGTCGCCAGAACTTCAAGCTCTTCTTCGGCGGGGGCGGGTTTGTACATCAAGTCCCTCGCCACGACATACTTTCCGTTCCGCCAGCGCAGGATCACTTCAGGGATGGGTTCGCCATCACGACAAACGGGCCAGTGGTAAAAAGCATCGTCCGAGGCGATGAGCTCCGGGATGCCGTCACCGTCTAAATCCTTCAATTCCGGATAGGTACCCCATGATTCCACTGTGGCAATTTGGCGGAATTTCTTACCGCATTCGAACACACAAAGCGAACCGCCGCCTTGTCGTCCTAGACTGTCGCTAAGAGCGATATTCGGTACACCATCGCCGGTAATATCCAGTCCCACCACGCTGTTGGAACCGAACTGAGCGATGCCAATGTATGCTCCACCGTAAGTGGAGAAAACGCGGCGGCCATTTCTGAGGATTTCGACGCCGCTCCACTCCTTCGATCCAAGAACCCGCCGGGCGAAGCCTGATACGCGCCAAGGAAGTTTATCACATATCCTTTCGAAGATGGTTTCATCGTCGCGCTTGTAGATTCTGACCTCGTACTCATGAAAATCCTCCTCCTGGATCAGTGGACCGGGAGGTGAAAACCTGCGGCCTCTGAACGCGATGGCAAACCCGCCGATGAGCACAGCGCCGCTCAAAAAAATGATGAATGGAAATCGAAATAGTTTACTCATGATGCCTGACGCTCGCTCGACCCACGCCGTTCACTCCTGCTTTGAAAGCCAACCCGCGCGAACCAGAACTTCGCACGCAACCACCGTAACCGACCTCCCGTCGTTCTGGACATTGAAGTCTTCGACGCGACCAGCATCCAGCGACGTCTCCAGCTCCGCGATACGGGCGACGAACTGCTCCTGCAGCATGCCTGGTTCACGCAACCGAATTCGATGCTGCATCGTATCGAAAGTGGCTCGCAACCTGCACACCACGATCTCTGCCCTTGGGATGGTCTGTCGAAGTCGCTCGCGTTTGGCCGGAATGTCGAGCACTTCGCTGAGCAGCAGTCGGGTGATGCCTGCCGCGGCGTAGTTGTTCCAGACCGCCGCCAAATTGCGAATCAGCAGATCGTGAGATGCTGCGGCGGGCAGATGGCCCAAAGCCAGAGAATCCAGATCGATCGCGGCGTGGAGGATCTCGGCTGCTCCCAAAAGGTCAGAAGCTTCTCCCAAGACAGTTGTCTTCCCCGAACCCATGGATCCGAAAATGACCGACACCTTGACGGTGTGGGCGACCACGGTGTTCATAATTCTCATCCCACTATTCGAGTCGCAAGCATACTTGGGCTGGGCGTCAACGCCGCCGTCTTCGGCTTAACGCGCGAAGTGGGACGTGAGTGCGCGGGGGTCGGAACGGAGCAGTATTTGACGGCATCAGATTCGGCTTCCCAGCATTAGGTAGACGCTAGTTCCGGGTACCGCGCCGGTCAATCGCCAAGGCTGATGAATCGCAAATTGCGATATTTTCACAAACGTTTTAGGTTGAGTCAAAATTCAACCGTTTCTCTTCGAAGGAATCGAGATTTCTGAGCAGCTCTTTTTTTGTTTCAGACTCATTCTTTGCCCTTGGCTTTGGGGTTCGGTTTCAATCTTTCCTTGGGCAGGTTTTCCAAAAACTTTTTCCCCCATTCCCACATGGCGTCGATGATCGGTTTCAGACTCTCGCCGCGCTTAGAGATCGAATATTCCACCTTCGGGGGAACCACGGGATAAACCTTTCGTTCGATTATCCCGTCCTCCTCTAGTTCGCGCAGTTGCAACGTCAGCACACGCTGAGTCGCTCCTGGAACGAGTCTGCGAAGTTCCCCGTATCGCTTTGTACCGGTAAAAAGGATGAAGATGAGTTCTCCTTTCCACTTCCCCCCGATGGCTTCAGTGCAGGCCTCAACGGGGCAGCCCAGACGGTCATAGCTTCCATGTCTCATCGTGTTTGTCTCTCCTTCAGGCACCTTTTTGATACTATAGCATAAATTTGTGCCTACTTGTCAAAACCAATCATACTGCGTACTTTCGTTTGAAACGAACGAAACGGCCTTTAAGGCTCAAACATGAAGTCAAAAACTTTGAAAACGCGAACGTTCCGAGACCTTCACGGGAATTCCAAGAAGCCATTGATCCTCCCCAGTGTTTGGGACGTTGCGGGAGCGCTTCTCGTCGAGTCACTCGGCGCCAAAGCGGTGGCGACCACAAGCGCGGGTGTCGCCTGGTCGCTGGGATACCCGGACGGCAATTACATGCCAGCGCGCCTCCAAGCACGCCTTAGCGGAAGAGATCGTCAACGCGGTGAAGGTGCCTGTATCGGTCGATTTCGAGGCCGGCTATTCGAACCAGCCCGCG
>DATHJP010000570.1:0-5746 GCA_035489695.1 Terriglobales bacterium | reverse complement strand
ATTCGATCACGGACCCAACCATCATCATCCGCGACCCACCCTGCGGACAAGGCTGTACCCCAGTCGGGCTGAACTTCACCTTTGGCACTCCCGCCGATGGAACGGGTGCACTGTTTTTCAACAATGCTTCAGGTTTGGACTGGTTCAGCCTGAAACTTGCCGAATCTGGTGTGGATGCCAGCGCGATTACCTGCGTGACCGACGTATTCGCGAATTGCTCGGTTTCAACTGTGAATAGCTTGACCACAATCCTGCTCTCGGGTCTGAATTCGGATTTCACTGGAATCGGAGCGGGACAGAATTTTTCCATTGTGTTTGGCTGCGAGTCGGGACAGTGCGACCCTTGGCCGGGCGACTTGGATTTCACCGCCAGGGCCAATGTGCCGGAACCCGGAACGATGGCTCTGCTGTTTACCGGGATCGGAGCAATCGTTGCCCGGCGCAAGCTTCGGAATAGCGCCTAGTTAGTTTTCTTTTTGGAGAATTCGTTTACCAACCGCGCGAACTCGGGCAGGCTCTTCAGCTTGCCCAGTTCCGGATCGTTGAGCGCCTCTTCGGTCGAGTAACCTTTCTGGAAGGCTTCACGAAGAGTGCTTAATGCCTCTGCTTGTTTGTCTGCAAGCGTATAAATTTGAACCTGGTAATACATGAGCTGTAGATCGGAAGCATCGATCGAGCGGGCTTGGCGGATGTATTGCAGGGCGTGGGCCGGGTCTGCATTTTTCGCATAATACAAAGCGAGATCACCGGTAACAGCGGCCAGTTTCGGATTGACTTGAAGCTGCTGGAATGCGAGCTGGATCGCCTTCTCGTAAGTGTCCTTGGCTTGTTGCGGACGTCCTGACCAGCGATAAGCATCCGCCAGATTTCCTGCCAGTTGCTCGTCTTTGGGACTTTTCTCTAACGCTTTTTCGAACATCTTTACCGCGTCGTCATAGCGCTTGAGAAAAAAGTAAGCCGTTCCCAGGTTGGAATAAGTGGTTGACTCTGGTTCCAGAGCCAGAGCCTTCTGAAATGCGGGAATGGCATCATTCCACTGACCCAGGCGAAAATAGACTGCGCCGATATTCTCATAACCAATCGAATTCTCTGGGGCGAGTTCGGTGACCTTCTGGTATTCCTGAAGAGCTTTCCCGGTTTCTCCTAACTGGAAATAAGCATTCCCCAGCACATTGTGGTTCGCCCAGTAATAAGGGTTTGTAGCAATCGCTTTCTGGTAGGTCGCGATGGCTTCCGTTTTACGGCCGGCATCGAAATACGCTTTTGCCAGCCGACGCTGGCCTTCATCGGAATTTGGAGTCAGTTGCAACGCGCGATTCAGCTCTTCAATGGCCTGGGCATTCTTGCCGGTTGCGTTGTACACACTTCCCAAAGCAAGATGCACTTCCGGCAGATTCCCATTCAATCGTTCCGCCTGCTGCGCGGCGATTACGGCCCGTTGCGCATACAGGGTATCTTTATTGTCCTTGTACATGCGAAGATCGGCATCGGCCAGGCCAGTGTAGGCGAGCGAGAAATTCGGATCCTGCTTCAGTGCGTCCTCGAACAGAGCAATCGCTGACTGAGTGTCTCTCACGCCTTGCGCCCCACGCAGCGAATCCCGGCCTTTCAGATAAAGATCATAGGCGGCCATGTTCTCTGTGGGATGAACTCCGCTGCGTGCCATCTCTTCGTTGCTGGGTTTCAGTTCCAGCGCTTGCACCAGGTTGCCGTAAATCTGGTCCTCAAGTGTGAGCAAATCTTGCGGCATTCCTGAAAATTCCTGGCTCCATACGCGCCGGCCGCCCGCCACATCTTCCAGGTCAAGCGTGATGCGAAGCTTGTCCGCCGTACCCTGCACTGTGCCTTGCAGAATGAGGTTCACTCCCAGCGCTTGCGCGATTTTTGCGATTGGCTGATCGTGACCAAGCGCTTTTTCCACCGCTGAGGACGAAGCCACGTGCACTTCCTGCAACTGGAACATCTTTGCCGATAATGCATCGACCAGTCCGTCGGCCAGGTAGCGCAAAGACTTTTCATCTCCCATCACCCGCAATGGGAGTACCGCCACATACTTGCCCTGACTCAGGTTGGGGATGCCGCGCACTCCCGGCGCGCTCTGCGCCGTAGGGTGAAAAATCAAGTTGCGAGTGGCGGGTACTACGAGAAAGCCAATCGTCAAAAGTGCGACGAGCGAAGCCAGCCAGAGCCAGCCCTGACGGCCCGGCAGGTTAAGCGAAATCTGCACGCTGCGGGACGACGACGGCGTCGACAGCCGGTTCATCCAGGACGGATGCACGTTGGGATGCGCCTGCCATGCATCCAGCTCACGTAGCAGAGCTGGCGTGCCACTGAACCGATGTTTCGGATCGCGCTCCAGGCACTTGCTGACGATCGCACTCAGAGATTTTGGAACGCTGTTATCGACGTCTGATGCAGGAGTAGCACGTTCATGGGTTCGCTTCATCAGACTGGCGATAGCGGTGTCTGCTTTGTACGGAGCTTTGCCCGTGAGCAGTTCGTAGAAAATAAGCCCGACCGCGAACAAGTCTGAGCGTTGATCCAGTTCCGCGCCCAGTGCCTGCTCCGGCGACATATATTCCAGGGTGCCGACGAGCGCCCCAGTCTGGGTCATGCCAGGCGCTTCAAGCGAGCGCGCCAGTCCGAAATCCATCACCACTATTCGGCCCTGAGAGTCACGCATCACGTTCTGCGGCTTCAGATCACGGTGGATCACTCCCTCGGCATGCGCCGCCTCCAGCGCGCGGCAAATCTGTTGAATGATCTCGACTGCTTCTACGGGTGAAAATTTGTTGTGGCGCCGGAGGAGAGCACGCAGGTCCTCTCCGTCCACATATTCCATGGTGATGAACTTGAGACCATCGGCATCGCCCAAATCGTAGATCCGAATCACGTTCTTGTGCGTGACGTGGCGTGCCAGAATCAATTCCTGCTTGAAACGTTGCAGAATACCGGGATTGCCGGCCAGTTCGGGGCGGATCACTTTGAGCGCGATCACCCGGTCCAGTTCCAAGTCGCGTGCCTTGTACACAGCGCCCATCCCGCCTTGACCCAGCAGTCGCAGAATCGAGTAACGTCCCCCTAGCAGTGTGCCAGGCAAGAGTAGAAGCATCCCATCCAGCACGCTGCCCGAAGGCGGCGTCACGCCGGCGGGCGAAGGGAATGGCACCGGGCTGGAGTGAGCTAACGTCGGGGCGTCGGAAGAATCCGACTCAGGGGGCGGCGTTTGCGCGACGTTGACCTCTCGGGCTAACGAGGCTCCTCCCGCCTTGGCGGGACCGCCAAAACCCGGCAGCGACTTGCCGTACTTTTTCATGCTTCCCCGGAAAGTTCTCGCGAAGGGGCGACCTGGCTAGTACAGCGAAGGCGTCGTAACCGGCTGCGAAGGAGATCCGGCCCGCGAGAATGAGAAGTATATACCGGGTACAAAGGCCCGGCCAGTGTTTTGAATAGACTGGTTGACGTGGCTTGGAAATCTGCTGCCGAAAGGAAAAACTGCCAGGAATGAATCTTATCCGGTCCCGACTAACTCGCTATACCGGGACAGATCCTGATCCCAGAGGCAGGGCTCAGCCGGCAAGGTTTCAAGACCGATTTCACCCTCTCTCGCGGTGCCTGTCCTGCCGACCCACACAACCTTGAATTGCGCCTTGTCGTCGCCTGACTGAACTTCCAGAACTACTCCAGGTTGGATCCTGCGACGGATTCCTTGCACGACTGCTCCAGAACTGCTGATGTTTCTTACCGTAGCCAGTTGCATGAAGGGCAGCGCATGCGCGTCCACGCCCCACACCCGGACTGGCAACATTGCGGTGATTCGCGGATTGCGTCGGCGGTCCATATTGAGTGAGGAAACTGGGGTGATCATATTGCCCTTGCAGGCGGAATGGAACTTACTGCGGTTACCCGTCCAAGAACTGAAGTTATGCCCGTAACTCATTCCATGGCAGGTACTTACCTTGCCTAGTCGGAGTCCGCCAAGGAGCACGACCCAGGCCCACGCGGGTCACCGCAAGTGCCGCAGCCACCCACCGGATTGGCCGAAGGCGAAGACGATGCCCCCTTCGCTGCCACCGCGAATACCGACAGTTGTGCCGTCAATTTCTTGCTGTGGCACTTGGGACATTCCGGCTTCTCGCTGCCGTACACCAAGGCTTCAAACTCGTGGTCGCATTGCGCACAGACATATTCAAAGATGGGCATGACCTGGTTCCCTCCAACATGACGAAGTTCGCTATCCATTAGAATCAATTTGTGGGGAGTTCGCAAACTAAATCAGAGACATTTTTGCCGCGTCGAGGATTACGTGGCGGACACAAGCAGACCCTTGCCAGCTTTTTCCTGACCCGGCGAATAGTTTTGCCTGCGCCGGAGGAGCGATTGGTCGAGGTCGAGCCTGGGGTCAAGATTCTCTGCCAGGGTCATTGGCAGAATGATCGACAGTCACCTTTAACCCTCGTGGTTGTGCACGGGCTTGAGGGATCCAGCGAATCCGCTTATATGCTCGGCCTGGCGAAAAAAGGTTTGGCCGCCGGCATGAACGTGGTGCGTATGAATCAACGCAATTGCGGCGGGACCGAGGATGTCGCTCCTACGCTCTATCATTCCGGACTATCTCGAGATGTGGCTGCGGTTGCTCAGAACCTGATCGAGCAGGACCGCATCTCGAAATTTGCGCTGGTGGGATTCTCCATGGGCGGTAATCTCGTGCTGAAGCTGGCCGGTGAATGGGGCCGGGAAGGCCCGTCCCAATTTCGCGCGGTCGCGGCGGTGTGTCCAGCTATGGATCTGGCCGCGTCGTCGGATGCGCTGCACAGCCGCAGCAATCGTCTTTACGAATATTATTTTATTTGGAAACTGCGGCGACGTCTCAGGTCCAAAGCGCGACTGTTTCCCAAAGTATTCGAGACCTCTCGTCTGCGCGGTGTGACCACTCTGCGCGAATTTGATGACAAGATTACCGCTCACTATTGCGGCTTTACCGGCGCAGTTGATTACTACGCGCGCGCCGCGGCGGCGAACGTAGTAGATCGCATCACCGTCCCCGCTTTCATTCTGCACGCGGCCAACGACCCGTTTATCCGCATCCTTCCTGAGACACGAAAGAAAATTCTGGCGAATCCGAATATTACCTTCCTCGAAACCGAAGATGGCGGCCATTGTTCATTTCTCGCTCAACCTGATGGAGATGATGGCCGCTGGGCAGAATCGCAAATCCTGGAATTTCTGCGAAAGTACTGACCACTTACTCTCCTATACAATCACGTCGAATGAAGCCGCGCGCGAAAATCCTAATGATCGTGAGTGCGGTGTTGATTTTCGCCTTCGCCGCCAGCGCGGAACCGATTTCTCAACTTCATCCTACTGATTACGTCAACGACTTCGCCCACGTCCTTAATCAAGAGACCATCGCGCAACTCGATGACCTCTGCCGGCAGATCGATCAGAAAGCCCACGCACAGATCGCTGTAGTCACCATCAATTCGCTAGACGGATCTGACATCGAAAGTTACGCGGCGGATCTTTACAAGAAATGGGGCATCGGGGACAAGTCTACGAACCGTGGAGTACTGATCCTGCTTGCGGTTAAGGACCACCGGTATCGCATAGAAGTGGGTTACGGTCTGGAACCCATTCTGCCCGACGGCAAAGTCGGCGGCTTCGGCCGTGAAGCGGTTCCACTACTTAAGCAGAATGATTACGCGGGCGCGCTACTGTTGATGACTTCACGAGTAGCCGACGTCAT
>DATHJP010000569.1:0-3786 GCA_035489695.1 Terriglobales bacterium | reverse complement strand
CCGAGGCATTCAACTCATTCATGCCGTGCGCATCGTGGCCGAGTTGGGCGATCTGTCGCGCTTTCGCCATCCGCGCCCGCTCATGGCCTATCTTGGCCTGATCCCCAGTGAAGAATCCTCCGGTGAGCATCGCCACCAATGCGCCATCACCAAAGCCGGCAACAGCTCGGCCCGGCGCGCACTGGTGGAAGCGGCATGGGCCTATCAATACACCGCGAAGGTGAGCGCACTGATCGCGCGTCGCCAAGTCGATGTGCCCAAGGCCGCGCTTAACATCGCCTGGAAGGCACAAGTGCGGCTGTGCGCTCGCTTTCGCAGACTCGCGGCACGTGGGGTCAACCGCAACAAGATCGTGGTGGCGATCGCGCGCGAGCTCACCGGCTTTGTGTGGGCCATTGCGCAACACGTCAAGCCCGTTTGATTGATGCAACTCGCGACGAACGCAGAAAGGAGGCAGCGCACCCGTAGCCTTGACCCTTCAGCTCGATAGGCGAGGTGACGCGCTCGCGGTTGGAGAATCCTCGGGCGGATTATTGGATCGCAATCGCTGCGACACCCCAGACGTTAGAGCGAGGCAGCTCCATGACGAACAACAGTCTTGCGGCTAACCAACGCCCGCATATCAGTTTGATCGACCGTCGTCACAGATGAGCCCGTCGCCTCGCCTATCGGGCTTGCTCGTCCCGCATGATGCTTGGAAGGCAGAAGTTCTCGCGCCCTCTTGACAACGGAAGCCATATCAATCCGCAGGTCCCAGGTTCGAGCCCTGGTCGGGGAGGCAATCTACATGCGGCCTGCAGCGATGCGGGCCGTTTCTTTTTTGCGCCTCGCCCAGTTCCCGAGAGACGAAGAGCCCGTGGTCCTTTTCTCTTTCGGCCTCAGTTTTCTCACGCGTCCCGGTTATATTGACTGCGAAGGCGTTTCCTAACGTGGAGGTCAACGCCTCAGTAGTGGCGCCTTCCGTCGTGGCAGCTTTAACGATGTGGCGTTTTGAATCTGTATACGTTGATCTTCAAACGCCGCATCTTGGAATCGAGGGTGCGAGAGGGCAGGCCGAGTTTGATGGCGGCGCCTGATGGTCCCGAGATTCGCCCTTGGCTCGCTGCGAGCGCGGCTTCAATCATTTCTTTCTCCTGTTTAATTAGCGTGCCATTTAGCGTACCCGTACGTCCGGGGCTTGCGGGAAGTTCCCGCTTTAGCCACGTCTCATCCGCAACGAAGGTTTCCCCCTCACTCAGGATCACCGCTCGCTCGATCACATTTTGCAACTCGCGAACGTTGCCTGGCCAGCCGTATGCCTGAAACACTTTTAGAGATTTCCTGTCGATCGTTCTGAACTTCTTACTAGCCCTTTTGGCAAAGCGACCGACGAAGTACTCCACAAGCAACGAAATGTCCGCAACGCGTTCGCGAAGAGGTGGCACCACGATCGGGACAACATTGAGCCGATATAGAAGATCTTCCCGGAATCGCCCTTCGGCGACGAGTGAATTCAGATCGCGATGGGTTGCCGCCAGGACTCTGACGTCAACAGGAATGGAATGATTTCCGCCGACGCGTTCGATTTCACGTTCTTGCAGCACTCGCAACAGTGCGATCTGAATTTCCCCGGACAGGTCGCCGATTTCATCTAAAAAGATCGTGCCGCCGTTCGCCGATTCAAAACGGCCCAGGCGTCTCTGGGTTGCACCGGTAAAGGCGCCCTTCTCGTGCCCAAAGAGCTCGGAAGCCATCAGCGAAGGCGGAATCGCTCCGCAGTTCACACCAATGAACGCTCGATCTGCCCGCTTGGAGCGTTTGTGGATTGCGCGTGCAATCAACTCCTTTCCAGTACCGGTTTCACCAAGGATAAGGATTGTGGAGTCGGAGGATGCCACCTTGGAAACTTGGTGTAGCACCTTCCCAAGCGCCGCTGAAGAGCCGACGATGTCTTCGAACATCGAGTCACGGTCGATTTGTTCTCGCAGTGCCAGATTTTCGTTCCGTGTCCTTTCTTCCGCTCGAACACGGTCATCGATGTCCGTCCCTGTTGCGTACCAGCGCGTCAGTTGTCCCTGCTCGTTTCGGAAAGGGTTGTAGCGAATCAGAAACCAACGATACTCGCCATCTTTTCGGCGCGCGCGTAGTTCCGCTTCAAATGGAACTCCGCGGCCGAGGGCAACCTTCCGCTCATCGCGAAGTCTCTCAAGGTCGTCGGCGTGAAAGATTCGTTCGCGGAAGCGCGGAGAAACCACGTCTTTCGCTGTCAATCCCGTGTAGTCGAGTGTCGCCTGGTTCGCGTATAAAGGAATTCCAGACGGGTCCAGCACAACAATCGCTTGCGGTATTGCGTCGGTAATCCGACGAAGCTCCTGTTCCTCTTCCCGCAGTTTCTCCTGCGTTTGCTTGAGCGCGTCGATATCGGTGCTGGTGCCGTACCACCTGACAAGCTGTCCCTGTTCGTCACGGAACGGCTCCACTCGAATTAGAAACCATCGGTAAACACCATCGTGGCGGCGAAGCCTGGCCTCCATTTCGCCTGGTTCCCCCGAAGCCAACAACTCTCGCCACTTCTCCATTAGTGGCGGCACATCCTCAGGATGAAACGCAACTTGCCAACCCCAACCGTTCGATTCTTCGTGGGAAAGGCCTGTGTACTCGTGCCATCGTTTGTTCAGGAACTCATTCGGACCGTCCGGCAGATTGCACCAAGCGAGTGTGGGGATCGTATCAATCACCCGTCGAAGCTTGGTCTCCGAGTTTCTGATTGTCTCTAACGCGTTCCGGAGAGCTTCTTGGGTCGCAGGAATAGCGTCAACGACCAGCGGGTCCGACGCTGGTGCAACGCGTGATGAACGGTCGACAGCGGATGCCATTTCTGGATTGTAAGCCCAGCGGCCGTTCCTCATGAAACCGGAATTCCTGAAAGGTCAGGCAAGGGTCTAATAGAAATATACTTTAATTCAAGTACCTACCAATGGCACGCCTATTGCGTCGGTATATCGCAGTCTAGCGCTAAACCGATGACGCTAAGGATTGACAGGGTTCGAGACCGCGTGCGGCTCAGCGGTGAGTTTCGATCTGAGCACGTGCATCAAGTGAAGGCGGAACTAGACCTGTGCACACCGCCAGTCGTTTTGGACTTAGAGGAAGTGGGCCTCGCTGATGTCGAGGCGATTCGCTTTTTGAATTCGTGCGAGGCGACGGGAGTTCCTGTGCTGCACTGTTCTGCCTACATCAGGGCCTGGATGTTCCAGGAACGCGAGCGACGCTAGAACAACTGCGAACGCGAAGAAAGGGATGGTAATGGAAACCAGAGCGGATGTGCACCACCCATGCGGAAGTCATCAACCAGGACCTGCTCGCCTTCGTCAAGGGCGAAGTGATAGCCGTCGCAGGTTCGCGCCAGCGGGAGGTCGCATGAAAACGCGCCTCGTCGCCGCTGTACTTCTTATCCGGATGGGAACCTATACGAACCTGGTCATCGCACAGGGAAGCAAGCCTGCGATCGTCCTTGTCCACGGCGCATGGGCCGACGGGTCGAGCTGGGCCAAGGTGATCCCGCTGCTCGAAAAGGCCGGCTTGAACGCAGTCGCCGTGCAGAATCCGCTCACTTCTCTGGCCGACGATGTCGCAGCGACCAAGCGTGCAATCGC
The DNA here is from genome assembly GCA_035489695.1 of Terriglobales bacterium. Classification (GTDB taxonomy): domain Bacteria; phylum Acidobacteriota; class Terriglobia; order Terriglobales; family Acidobacteriaceae; genus 40CM-3-55-5. Next base: position 151 of record DATHJP010000569.1, on the reverse strand, counting down.
GCGCCTGGATGGCCAGGTCATTCTTGTCGGTCATTCGTACGGCGGTGCTGTGATCAGCGAAGGCGGTAACGATCCGAAAGTCGTCGGCCTGGTCTATGTAGCGGCGTTCGCTCCGGATGTGGGCGAGGCGGTCGGAGAGCTCGGCAAGGAA
>DATHJP010000568.1:0-7014 GCA_035489695.1 Terriglobales bacterium | reverse complement strand
AGCCCTCCCTCCTCCAGGTGAAAACTTCAATTGAGTGCGGCGGGCTTGGGATAACCCGCTGTGCAAACTCTTAGATTGGGTTATGACCCAAGGAGTATCTCTTCTAAGATCAGGGATCAAATTTCGGGGTAAGATCGAAGTAAGCCTTCGTACTGTGTTCTGTGTTTTAGGGTGTGACTTCGTTACTTTGTTAAAGGCACGCAACAGAACCTGCGATAGGGTGCCGTCTAAATACCAGGGCTTAGCTGAATACGAAAAAACGTGGAGGGTAAGGGGACGATGGTATTGCAGAACGAAGTTTCGTACTGTAGATTCATGGGATAAGCTGCAAGACTTGTTTGCTTCTCCTGGCTCACCGGAGTCACCTTTTTGCGCTCGTCGTCACGAGCGCAGGCGTCTTTAATGAGCCGGTGGACTGGAGTGCATGCTATGCTGGAAACACTCTCAATTGTCATAGCAACACTTTTTGTGCGGCGTCAAACTCGATACTGCCTTGAACAACCTTTAGGAGATTAGCGGGGATGAATAACCAAAAGCGGCTACTCGTCACCGGTGCAGGTGGCTTCATCGGACATCATCTGGTCAAAAGGCTCAAATCTGACGGGCATTGGGTACGTGGTGTTGATATCAAGTATCCGGAATACGAAGTTAGTGCAAGCGACGAATTTGAGATCCTGGATCTTCGAACGGCGGATAATTGTCTGCTCGCGACCCGCAACGGCATCGATGAAGTCTACAATCTTGCCGCCGACATGGGCGGCATCGGTTACATCACCGCCGGGCACGCCGATATCAGTCGCAACAATATCCTGATCAACGCCCACATGCTGGAGGCAAGCCGGCAGAACGGCGTCAAACGGTTTTTATTTTCTTCTTCCGCCTGTGTCTACAACCAAAGCAAGCAGAAAAACGCGGACGTCACTCCTCTGCGCGAGGAAGATGCCTATCCTGCCGATCCGGAACCGGGCTACGGCTGGGAGAAACTTTTCGCCGAAGAACTCTGTCGTTACTATTATCAAGACTACGGCTTCGAGACCCGTATTGTTCGCTTTCACAATGTGTACGGACCACTGGGCACCTATGATGGCGGCAAGGAAAAGGCGCCTGCTGCTATCTCCCGCAAGGTCGCTCAGGCCCCAGATAATGGAGAGATTGAGGTCTGGGGCGATGGCGAGCAGACACGATCCTTCATGTACGTCGATGATTGCGTGGAAGGACTCATCCGCATCATGGCTTCAGATCACCGCGAGCCGCTGAACCTGGGATCGGATGAACTGGTGACCATCAATGGGTTGGTCGACATGGTGTCCAAAATAGCTGGCAAGCGCCTGAGCAAACGTCACAATCTTGCCGGACCCCAAGGCGTACGCGGTCGCAACAGTGACAACACGCGCTTACGCCAACTACTTGGTTGGGAGCCCACCATCCGGTTGGAACAAGGACTGGCCATAACTTATAACTGGATTGCGGCGCGGGTCCCTTCTGAAGCTGGTGTCACGTCGGCTGCAGACTGATGAGATGCTCGGCAAACATCGCCAAGCATCATGTCCTGGTCGCCTCGACTGGATGATCAAGGATCGTCTCGGTGGTGCTCTCCCAGTAAAGCTTTTTGCCGGACCAGTAAGCCTCGGCGGCCATCATGCACGCGACGGAATGAGCAAATCCATTCTCGACTGTGCAACGAGGCTGCTGGCGGCTACGCATGCATTCGAGCCAGTTGGCCATATGCCCGAGGGACAGATCATCAATCTGGGTCGGAGGCAGCGAGGTTTCGCCCGGCAGCAGAATGTATTTTTCAGCTCTCTTTTTCTGGCTACCGGAATTATCGTCTGTGTTGCCCCTCTCCTCGACCAATTGATAGCGCGGGCTCCCCTCTCCCCCAATGTTGATGAGAGTCGCCTTCTTGCCCATGTACCGAGTGAAGCTGGGCGAATCATTGCCGAAACTCGTCGAGTAGCTCACCAGAAATCCTTTGGGATACTCGAGCAGCGCCTGGAAAGTGTCTGGATTCTCGCGGCCATCCCTCCACGCAAAGATGCCTCCATGAGCCACGACCGAGTGCGGTAGGTTGTCGTTCATGAACCAGTGGACAAGATCAATACCGTGGCTCATCCATTGGTCGGCAATGCCGCTGGAAAACTCCTTGTAAAGTCGAAATTCAAAGTACATTTGGGGATCAAAGGGACGGTAGGGTTTGGTCATCAACCATTTGCGCCAGTCCGTATCTGCTTCGCGAATCTGTTTTACTTCCTCGCGGCCGCGCCACCTTGGCCCGTGGTAGTTCCACACCACTTCGACCTTGCTCACTTCTCCGAGCGCTCCGCCGTGAACCAGAGCCTGTGCGAGTTGAGGATGAGGCTCGCTGCGATGTTGTGTGCCCACTTGAACAATCTGATTGCTCTTCAGCACCGCATCGCGCGCAGCCTTGGCTTCGGCCAGCACGTTGCCCATGGGTTTTTCGACGTACACATCCTTCCCAGCCTCCACCGCCATTTTTAGGATAGGCGAGTGCGAATGTTCCGGAGTGGAGATGACCACAGCGTCCACGTCTGGGAGCGCGAGCAAGTCCTCCAGATATTGAAACGAGCGTGGAGAGCGACCGTAATACTTTGTGTTCGCTGCCACCGCCTTCTCGCGGTTCAAACTCCACAGATCACAGACCGCGGTCATCTCAACCCGATGGCTGGTTTTCAGCTCAGCGGCAATCTGATCCAACTCGCCGCCCCGGCTTCCGATGCCGATGTGGGCTAGCGAAATGCGGTCATTCGCGCCGGCAATATTCTCGTAGGAAAGCGCTGTACTGGCGAATGCTGCCCCGCCAGCCACGATAGTGGCGGACTTTAAAAACGATCTACGATCCATCTTTTCACTCAGATCGGACATGCTTGAACTCCTTGGGCGCAATTTCGCCTGAACTTCCAGGAACACTGCGGTTCGGCACAACCGCGTAGATCATTGCCGCACCTATTGTCGCCGCAATAGCCATCATGCCCCAGGCAAGATCGTAACTGTGGTAGGTATCGAAGATTCGCCCGGCCAACCAAGGCGCGAACCACTGGCCTAGCGAATAGCCCATGATGATCAGAGACAGGAGCTTTCCTAGCGTCGCCAATCCAAAACATTCCGCGGTGACCAGGGGGATCAACATGTAATCGGCACCCATCGCAAACCCGAAAGCCAAAGCAAATCCCCAAATAGCAGCAGGCCGGTTAGCCAGTAACATCAACGGAATGGCGAGTCCCAGCGCGAAGTAAAACAGGGCCATCATATTTTTCGCGCTGAAGCGGTCCGCAAAATATCCTACGATCACGCGGCCTGCGAGGCTTGAAACCAGCAGGGCGCTTGATACCCGGGAAGCTGCACCCTGGGAATAGCCATGGTCTTTGAGGAATAAGATCAGGTGCTGCGTCACGGCGCCGATTGCGCCGATAGTCAACGTACAGGCCCCGAGAATAAGCCAAAAGTTACGGGTACGCACAGCTCGGGCGAGTTCTACACCCCGAACGGGGATCTGCTCAGTTCCGGCGGCTGCCCCGAGTTCGTTCGAGGGAAGACTCACTGCCGTCCCCACGAGACCATCGGGGGAAAGATTCAAGTCGCGTGGATTCGAGCGAGTCACCCACTGGGCGACGGGGAATAGCACTACCAGGATCAGTATTCCAATAATCTGAAAAGCGTGTCGCCAGCCAAAATTTTGAATCAGCGCGTTAATCAGGAGCGGCGAAATTGCGCCCCCCAGGCCCAATCCCAGGTACGCGTACCCCATCGCCCGGCCTCGTCTCACTTGAAACCAGTTGGAGATTAGAACTTGGTTTGGAATAGGCCCGGTCAGGACATAACCGACGACCTCAGTGACACAGAGTACGTAGTATTGCCATAAGCGCGTCATGCTACCCATCAGAATCAACGAGAGGCCGACGAACCATATGCCGATGCGGATTACGCGACTGGCGCCCCAACGGTCAATCAGTACGCCCGCCAAAATTCCGAAGAGCAACGCTGCCACCACGAAACCAATCAGAAAGCCCTGGGTTAGCTGCGAACGGGTGAATCCGAGCGAATCGACCATCGATGGATAGAAGACTGGAAAGCCGTAATAGAGGATCCCAACCGAGAAAAAAAGGTTGAGGAATGCAGCCAGGACAATCCACCAGCCGTAAAAGACGCGCATTGTCACCTTCGTCGGAGAGAATTAAGATTCCCGCGGCAATTGTCAGGCAATAATATTTCATTTCTGAATTAAAATGGCAGAACTCTACACCGTGACGCCATGAATACAAACCGGCGCGACTTCGTTAAGCAGACTTTCGGCGCTGTGATGGCTGTGTCCATATTTCAGCATCACAAGGCGCCGCGTCTGCCTATTTCGTTTTCGACTCTAGGTTGCCCCGCCTGGAATTTAGCCAAGATTCTGGACGTTGCCAAGCAATATGGCTTCGCAGCCATTGAATTGCGCGGATTGGAAGGTAATCTCGATTTGCCTTCCCACCCTGCCTTTGCCGCGCAAAATATTGGGCAGACAAAACGTGCCATCGCGTCCCACGGGCTGCACATTGCCTGTGTGAGCAGTTCAACCAGCCTGCACGAATCCGACCCCGCAAAGCGCAACCATGAATTGGCCGACGCTCGTCGCTTCATTGATCTAGCGGCATCGCTGGAATCACCCTATGTACGAGTCTTCGGCAAAAGCCCCGACTCGGAAAAGCCTGTTGCCCCGAACGCAAAGTTAAAGGAACTGGTTGCTTCCGGTCTCCATGAACTAGGTGAATACGCAGGTCCGCGGAAAGTGACTGTCATCATTGAATCGCATGACGACTTTACTTCGTCGGCGGACCTGGACGAGGTCTTGCGGCGGGCAGATTCCGCGCACGTTGGGTTGCTCTGGGACGCATATCACACCTTCGTCGGATCCAAGGAAGATCCAGAATCGACGGTGCGTAATCTGCACCGGTGGATCCGCCATACACATCTGAAAGACTCGGTCGGTACTGGAAACGATCGCAAGTACGTGCTGACTGGCCGAGGCAACATTCCCATCCAACGCCAAATTGAGGCTTTACGTTCGTCCGGCTATCAAGGCTTCTATTGTTTCGAGTGGGAAAAGGTTTGGCATCCCGACTTGACCGACCCGGAAATAGCTATCCCCGACTTTGCCCGCGTTGTCGGTGGTTATTTGCGCCAAAAGCGAGGGTGACAGCAAGGTGTGCTCGGCCGTTGTTATAGAATTCTGTGTTTCGGAAATCCGATCCCTATTTCTCCGTGACCAACAAACTGCCAGTAATCAGCTCTCCAGCAACGCCTCGGCGACTCACTCGCCGGGAAATCGTGCAAAGTTTACTCGCCGGCATGGGAGCACTAGCGGCATGGCCGCAGGTTGCGTCTGCTCACCCAATCTTCACTCATTTGTCCGATGCCGAAACTTTGGCGAAGGCTGACGCGAAAGCTGCTGCTGCAAACTGGACTCCAGAATTCCTCAACTCACATCAGAATCAAACCCTAGTTTTGCTTTCGGAACGGATTGTTCCCGGATCCAGCCGGGCACAGGTCAATCGGATTATTGATCTCTTGCTCACGGTTGATACTGCTGAGAACAGGCGTAAGTTTACCGATTCTCTTTCCGCCATCGATGTCGAATCCCGTAAGCGGTTCGGTCACCTCTTCAAATCTCTCAGCGCGGATCAGCAGGACGAAATCCTCACAAGTTTGGCAGGAAAACCAAGTGTTGATCAGGGTTCAGGCCGGTCTATCAAGAAGCGGCTCCAGCAGCCTGCTCTCACCCTCCGCGACCACTTTGAGAATGTGAAAGCATGGATTGTGGGAACCTATTATTCCTCCGAGGCAGGGATGCGCGAGCTAGGCTGGACGGGCGATGTCTATTTCGTTGAATTGCCCACTTGCCCGCATCCGGAGGGGCACGAGTGACGGTCTACCTTCACTCGACTAACGACCAGTGAAACAAGAGCAATCATTTGACGTTCTCGTGATCGGCTCCGGTGCTTCAGGCGGTTGGGCCTGCAAGCGGTTGGCAGAGCGCGGCTTGAAAGTTGCGCTACTGGAAGCGGGACGTCCACAGTCCTTCAAGAATTTTACCGAGCACCAGCCTCCGTTTGAACTGAAATACCGCAACCTGGTCCCGCAGGTTGTCCGAAAGACCCGGCCAATCCAAGCCGAGTTCGACATTTGTACCGAATATAACTACGAATGGTTTTGTAACGACCTGGAAGAGCCGTACACCACTCCGACCGATAAACCGTTTCAGTGGCTTGGCCGCTTACGTATGACCGGCGGCCGCACCAACGTGTGGGGACGAGTTTCTTTACGCTTCAGTGACTTCGACTTGAAATCCGCCGACTCCGACGGTTATGGCGAGAATTGGCCGTTAAGCTACAAGGATATCGAACCCTACTACAACCTAGTGGAAGACTATGTAGGGATCTGTGGACAGGCAGAGGGTCTGGAGGGACTGCCGGACAGCAAGTTCCAGCCGCCGATGCCTCTCACATGCCAGGAACTTCTGCTTCGCAATCGAGCCAAGGAAAAACTCGGCTGGACAGTTACTCCGGCCCGCTCGGCCAATCTCACTCGTCCGCTCAACGGGCGAGGGGCGTGTCATTATTGCGGTCCCTGCGAGCGCGGCTGTCAGACTCGTTCTTACTTTAACTCCGCATTCACCACTGTAGCCGACGCGATTCAGACGGGAAATTGCACTCTGATTTCGAATGCCATGGTTTACCGGGTCTTAATGGATACCGATCGTAACCGTGCCCGGGGCGTTCTTTACATCGACCGGAATACTCGGCAACCACACGAGGTTCATGCGCGCGCGGTTGTCCTCTGCGCCCAAGCCCAAGAGTCCGTCAGAATTCTTCTGAATTCCGCCAATCGGCAGCATCCGAACGGGCTGGGAAATTCAAGCGGCGTGTTGGGCCATTATCTGACGGCACACGTCAGGACCGGAGGAGGAAGTGGTGAGTTCCCGACCTTCGACACCAAACCAACCTTGAGAGGTCCAAA
>DATHJP010000567.1:0-2856 GCA_035489695.1 Terriglobales bacterium | reverse complement strand
AGGCTTTGACGTCGCCATATGGCCGGTATTGGTTTGACGTCACCATGTCTGGCACGGAACCGTCGGGTTTTTCGTAAGGGCGGTGGAAACCGACTTGGGAACCGGAGCGGGATTGATCACGACAGCAAGGGATTCGGCTAGTGCGAAGAGCTTTTGGAGCGGGACCTAAAAATAAGGATGCCCACGATTTTTCCGGCCGTTGCGGCGAGGAACGACCAAACCAGGACGCGCAACAAAATGGCCCAAATCGATAGCATTGAAGAGTGCCAGTGCAATGCATACCACACAATTGAAAACACTAGCGCTAACGCCAGGAAGCGAGCACCCATAGCGCAACCGCAACTGTCTACGAGCTTTTGTTGGGTTATTCTGGCAGGAAATCCTAAACGCTTCGCCCGAAAATTCTCAATTAGGGTACGGTTCGTTAGCATCCGGCGGATTCAGGTCTTGGTTTCTGGTGCAATGTTGCAAAAAATCCCGCTAGTTTGTCAAGACAACTCGCCGCAAATACAAATCACCGATTCGAGTTCCATGAAAGCACTCAGCTTTTCATCGGCACGCACAATGAAACGTTGACTGTCGCCGCGATGCGCGTCAGTAACGAAGTTGTGTCTCGACTGGTTCGCATGCATTTCACAGCAGGCGCGCACCGCGGCGACGAAAAGAGATTCATCGTTACCGCCGACGAAAAGCTGACAGCGTTTCTTGAGCTTGAAAGTCAGTTGTTGCAAGGAAAGCGGAACGTAGCCGCTTTTGCTACGAACCACGTGGCTGATTAAATTTCACTCGCATTTGCCCACGTTGACAAGGGAGAGCGAATAGCCGCCTGAATGCAAGCTTGATTTTCCCGTGAGTTTTTACTTAGATCGCAGCCGTGCCTGCTGATAAAGCCGGCGAATGAAGGGAAACGTGATTCGTTAAATAATATGAATACTAAAAATCTGTTTTTGAGAGCGATATTTCTTTCTGTTGGTGCTGCTGTTCTTGCGTTGTTCCTACAGGCATGCCCTTTCCAGCACGGAGCGATAGAGATTTGTCACCTAATCGAGGGACTACCTCTTACTCCGGCTTCGACGCCAGCCCCGGCCCTCGTTTTTGAAGACCCGGGAACCATAAAGGTGATGCACGGGTCAGCGTGCGCACACATTAATAAAGGCCCATATATAAAGGTTGAGCAGAGCATCAACATTCCGGATTACGCCAATAAGGCCGCTGTGTTTCTCAATGGCTGGAAACTCAAATATTCTGGCGGAGATCATCACGTCATGGCAATGGCCACGGCACTGGGCAAAATCAAGTTTGAGCCTCAAAAGGTTACTTGGCAGGCGGTCGGTGCACTTACCGATGACGGACAGGATAAAGCAATCGATTGGTGTTATTATTATACAATCGTCGCCTGGAACGATGTGAATCTTCACGCGTTCGTTGATCAGGGCGATGCGGATTACTTTTGCAAAAGCGGTGGAACACCCAGCGGCTCCGATAACTTCTTTTATACTTCCAACACCGGCACGGACACAGCGCTGTCGTCGTTCCCAACCTTTCTTTATAACCCTAACTTTGCTTCCGGCCCGACAGCGGCCGTGCTACCAAGAGGATTCGGATTTACCTGGTCCCCGGATGACCACCACCTCCTTCAGGTCGCCTACAATCTGGAGCACAGCGAGACTTTCATACAGGATCAGTCCTATAAAAAGGCGCATGGAGAACTACATCCGTTGCCAACTCCTCCCACAGGCCGCGTCGGCTCGGGTTTTGTGAGTTGGAATACGTCCGCCATCTTTAAAGATAATGATACAAGGAGGGACTACGACTTCGGCGAATTCGTCTCTGGCATGGGCGGCCCGGACGTGGGCGTAATACAGCCGCCGTTCTCGATTTTGCCGTATGATGGCCCAGGGTGGTTTTCGGCCTGCCTTGGCGCATCAGCGGGAGTACAAACGGAAGACGTTGTTATCGACAATGTTCCGTACGCCTATGCCATACCCATGCTGACGGGTTGGGAGCTAGGGTACGGGTGCGAGGGCGATCACCATGTGCGGGAAGTCGGGATCTGGATAGACAATTTGCACTACGACAAGGCTCCCAATGCCTCCAGCGGGACAGTGCGCTACACAGTGTCTTCCGTTCTTCATGATGACAGTGGCCATTGGCAAAGCTATCGGCATAAGGTCAGCATCCTCGGACTGCGGTCTTTGGTTGGTGGCGTGCCGGTGAAGGGAACGATACCTTGAGTCTCTAGTTCAAAGCAGCTTGCTGATGCGAACGACCGTCAAGCGTAAAACGTAGAGCTAAGCATGAAAATCCCGCAGGTTTGAAGCAAACGGGTTCAGAGCTTATTATTGGGACTGCCTCTTTGATTGTAATCTCGTAGTCAATGGCTCGACCATTGCGCATTCAATATGCAGAGGCTCGCTATCGCTTGATAAGCTCCGGTGATTGGCGCAAGTTTATTTTCTTGGACGAGAAGGGATCGAAAGTTTCTCTAAAATACTTCTTGCCGACTTGTTACTGGTTTTGTTTAAATCGCACCCGTGAAAATTCGCCCTCGGCTTTTTCAAACCCGTAGCGGAGAATGAACCAACAAGAAGCCAATTATTATATGAAAACAAACCTACCGATCAGAAATTCGATAAACCGCTCGCCATTCTGGCGCGCGTCAATTCTCGTTCTAGTCGCGGCCGCCTGCTTTGCGCATTCGCGAATGGTTCGAGCGGGGACGGATGACGAATATCGCAACTTCAATACGGCTGAGGGTCAATCGGCCCTGGCTTTTATTATAACAAACAGCACCTACACGGGTAGCATCAACACAGCCATCGGTTCTTTCGCACTCGCTGACGACACTAGTGGCAG
>DATHJP010000566.1:0-11935 GCA_035489695.1 Terriglobales bacterium | reverse complement strand
CAGTCACTCCGAACGCCTGCTCATATGCGAGGCGACCATTCTGAGCAATAGCGATGGACAGACCAGGCGCCGCGAACTTCCCCCTGAAGTCCTCGGCGACACTCGCCATTGCTTCTCGCTCAGATTGTTGGATTTTGTTATTCAGTGAGAGAGCGGTCAGAATACGTTCTTTCCCGACCAGACCAGCTATGCCGAGCGCCGCGCCACAACCGGCAATCGTCTTAAGTGCCGTTCGTCGATTCATAGGCTATTAAGGACGCGACAGACGGAAAAAAGTACTGCCAGTTGTTAATTGAGCGAACGCACCAAGACACAGCCAGCGGAGACTTGGCACGATCTTGCCTGAGTTGAACTGCATGATTCATAAATGAAAAAGCCCCCGCCAATGCGGGGGCCAAATCGAAGCAACGTTCTCACTTGCCGGCAGACATACCACCGGCCTGCTCGCCTTCGTGAGTATCGATTGAAATCAGAAACGCGTTACGGTCGGAGTAGGAGAATTTGTGTCCCTGGACATTCGCGCTGTGCTCGAGCGAGCGGTACATGTCGAAACCATCATTGTTCTGGGCTCCGAAATATTTGACGTTCTTCAATACGACGCCTTTGCCATCGGCGCCCGCCTCCCGCTTGAGCTTCATCGTGGCCAGTTGCCCTCCACCAAGTGTGGCGTTGACAATGTCCCCAGCTCGATCGACCTGGATCGGAGCTTCCTGCACTTTCAGTTCTTTCCATTCCAGACCATAGGTCTTGAGAATCATAGGCGCTAGCGCGTCCCGTTGTTCTTTGTTGGTGGATGGATCAAACGATACCACCACCCAATCGCCTTTTTTGTTGGTACCCCACTCGTCGCCCAGATCCCCAGTGAGCCAGTACTTGGCTCCTGCCAGGTTGGTATTGCCTGAGTACCCTTCGCGCACTTTGACCGCCATGTTGAACTCGCAGTGCGGGTGCTCGGCATGTTTGTTGAAATAGCAGGGACAGAACAGATGGCAACTGCAAGCCTCCACGTAATCCGCTTTCATCTGCCATGCTGGTTTTCCGGGAGTCGATGCCAAGAGGATAACCACACACAAGGCGAGAAGACTTATCTGCTTCCAGCTTCTCATAATGCTCCTCCTTCTTGAGAAAAGCTTCCGAAGGGGCCTGACTTGCTTTGGTGAGCGATAGGATTTTACAGCGGTTTATCAGGTTTTTCCATGGTATCCGCCGGAGACGAGGCGATTACTTACTGGACGGCATAGTGCAGCTTAACCGAGCCGTCTGTGAACTTCGTGCAGGAGATCAGTTTTAATGGCACGGTGCGACGGCCGGGCGCGATCAATGGAATGCCTTCGCCTATGAATTTGGGAATCAGGTGAATCATGAACTGGTCGATCTCTCCCTGGTCGAGAAACGACGCAATTATGCCAGCGCCACCCATCATCCAGACGTCTTTTCCCTTTTTCTGGCGCAGACGAGTTGCGAACGCTTTGATCGGTTCATTCACGAACTCCACGCCCGCGGGCGCTGGCGATAGGGGCCGACCGCGTGTGAATACGTAGTTCTTAACTCTTGTATCAAAGGCCGACCCCCTCACTCCTTTCTTTTGAAAGTCGATCGCCATATCGTACGTCCTCCTGCCCCAAAGAATGGTGTCAATCGATTTATAGAACGCACCCATACCGTAGTCGCCCTTCGGACGCGGACCCTCGAGCCAGTCGACGGAGCCGTCGCGACGGGCAATAAAGCCGTCGGCACTCGTGGCGATGTAGACGATGATTTTTCGGTTCCGGACCATAGCGTGACGCGACCCAATCCTAATGCGGAACGCTTGCGATTTCCATCAAACGGACTGCCCGGGGAAAAGCCTCGCTGATCACATTCGCGTGGCTTTTCGTTCGGGAACCCAGACTCTCACCACGGGCTGCTAGGGCCAATCGTTAGTATCAGACGTGAAAACTTGACAGCAATTTTACACTGGTGACATTTTCATGACATCTTGAGGGCGAGTCTGAGTACACTAACGAGCCGTCCTTCGATTGCCTGAATAAAGCGAGATTGCCAAAAGCGCCGGGACCAAAGGATGAGCCAGTAACGACAATTTGCTTTTTCGAAGTATGAACAGCCCCAGGAATACCAACGGTAGAACACGAAATCGGGCTGCGCGTGAGGCGGCGCTGATTGCGGCAGCAGGCAAACTTTTCGCCTCTCGCGGCTACGAGGCCTCCACAACTCGTGAAATTGCTGCTTCCGCCGATTGCGCCGAAGGCCTCATCCATCGTTATTTCAAGGGCAAGTCTGGTCTGTTGCTCGCGCTCATTCGTCTCCAAGTCTCCCAGGAAGTTGTTGATCTTGGCACTAAACTGCCGCTGGCAGCGAATATAGAGGACGAGATCCTGCAGTTGGTCAACTTCGAAGTGGAACACATGTGGGACAATCGCGAGTTTCTGAGAGTAATCATCCCGCGGACCGTCGTGGATCCAACGTTGGGGCAGGTCATCAGTAGAATTGGTCCCGCCCAACGGGCCAAAGCCATCTCGGCGCGGCTGAGGAAGCATCCCGAGTCTAGCGTGCTGCCGGATGTGGAACTGGAAGCGCTGGCGGACTCTATAGGAATTGTTGGTTTCATGTATGGTTTTCTGCGGCCAGTCCTGCTGGGCCATGATCGTCGCCGCGCAAAAGATATGGCGATCGCGATTGCCAAACTTCTTTCCCGCAATTTCTGCTACGCCGTGAGAGACGACTTATCGAGTCGCAACCATCTGGCTAAACCAGCGTAGTCTGAAACCCCGTTCTGAAAGCCAATTTCCGCGTTTTTCCTTGACTCCTCCCTACGCAAAGTGATAGTAAGTGCGTCCGCACGCACTTTGCCGTACTGCGTTGACTCTGTAGCAGGAGGATTGCATGGCCTCTTTCCGGAGATCGGTGGCAGCCGGGTTGTTGCTTCTGTTTTGCCTCTTCGGCAGCCTTAAGGACGCTTCTGCGATACCAGCCTTCGCTCGGAAATACGGCTTGCGCTGCTCTGCCTGTCATGTGGCCTGGCCGGTGCTTAATGACTTCGGCTGGCGATTTAAAGATAACGGCTACCAGCTCATGAATGATCGGGATGCCCCGATCTGGCAGAACCCCGGATACTGGCCAATCACCTTACGCATCACTCCGAATTGGCATCGAGAGAACGTCAACAAAGTGGCGGTCGACACCGGTCCACCCGACCCAGTTACTGGCCTTTTCCCTCAGGGAGAAGTCTCACTCACTTCGCACGGGTTTGATAATTCCGGGCTCGATATCCTGACGGCAGGAACGTTGGAGAACAACATCTCTTTTCTGCTGGTCCCGTCTGCCGACGAAACCGGAGCCTTCCATTTCGAATCGGTCTGGGTACGGTTGGACAATATCTTTAAGAGCCCGTGGCTGAACTTCAAGTTTGGGAAATTCGAGCTGGACAACCTACTTTCTGAAAAGCGCACTCTTGCCCTGTCTGGAAATGGAGGTCCTTACCAGCTCTACCACTACGTCCCGGTGGGCGACAGCAATTTCTTTGGGCAGATTGGGGACAATCAGCTCGGAATGGAATGGATGGGTCACTCGTTTAATGATCGCACTCGAGTTTCTGCGGCCCTATTCAGTTCAAGCGACGGCAGCCCCGATCTCGCCAATGCCAATACATACAGTGGATTCGCTTCCGCGAGCCAGGCATTTGACCTGGGGGGCCTGGGACTGCAGCGCGTCGGAGCCTATGCCATGGTCGGGGAGGCACCTACGTTCTCTCTAACTTCCCAAGGCGCTCCCGTGCCAGGTTCGAGCCTCGGGAACAGGGCATTCCACCGTGAAGGCTTCTTCGGAGATTTCTATATCAGCAAGCTAGACGTGGGGGTCTATTACCAGCACGGTTCTGACGATGTGCATTTCGGTACAGCGACCCCGGCCAACCAACCGCTTCCGGTGGGAGCAAGGGCGCCCACCTGGAATGGAGTCTTCGTGGAGCCTCATTTCACCGTGACCCCGCAACTAGTTATTTTCCAGCGTTCAGAATGGGTGCGAATGTCACGACAGGCATTGTCCACGAACGCATCCGACTTGGGGAACATCGACGCCTATACTTTCGGCTATCGGTGGTATCCCATCATGACCAGTCGGGCCGGTCTTGCCTTCCACAATGAGTACTCGTGGGTACGTGTTCGGGGACTGGCGCCGATAACCGCTACCGATCTCACCAGTAATAGTCTGTTTTTTGGGTTTGATTTCGACTTCTAGAGAGGGATAAGCGATGCGCACAAGATTAATATTGCTGTTTGTGGGCGCCACAATGGTGTTCACATTATCGGCCTCATCTTTGGCGCAGGAAACGAAGTATTCGGAAGATCAGCGCCTGGGAATGGAGAGCCATATCGGCAATGTGACCGGCCATGCTGCAGCCGCCCATACGAACTATCGCAGATACTGTCTGGGTTGCCATGGTGAACTGGGTGACGCAGAAGGCGAGAATGCCCAGTGGCTCGATCCTAAACCTCGCAATTTCACTCTCGCCCAGTTCAAGTGCCGCTCCACTCCAACCGGCACATTGCCCACTGACCAAGACCTCTTTGACACCATCGGCCGCGGACTGCTCAACTCGAACATGCCCGCCTGGTTCCCTCTGCCGAATCAGGAACGCGCCGACATGGTCGCGTATGTGAAGCACTTCTCCGGTAAATGGCAGACCCAAAAACCCGGGGAGCCCATAGTGATCCCCCCAGAGCCCGCGGTTACAGATGAAAGAGTTCAGGCGGGCCATGCCTTATTCCAACGTTTGGAATGTTGGAAGTGCCACGGTCCGGAAGGCAGAGGCAACGGTCCATCGGCAGACACCCTCACCGACGACCTGAACCGACCGATTAAGCCGTTTAACTTTCACGATACGATCCGATTCAAGTGCGGTTCGACGGACCAGGATCTCTATCGGATTTTCATGACCGGCCTGGATGGAACTCCCATGCCGTCCTTTGCCGACAATGTCAAGCCGGACGAGGCTTGGGATTTGGTGTTCTACCTTCGCAGCTTGCAGCCGATGCCCAGCAAGGAAAAGGAGATCGCCAAAAAGCTTGGCCTGAAGCCGGTCGATACGTCCGGTGCGCCAGCGCCGCAGCCTGAAAACAAGTAGAATATTTTTAGGATTCAGGAGAAAGCCCCGATGACCAGCCGATATAAATTCGCAGGACCTACAGCAGTATTGTTGCTCGTTTCTTTAGCGGTTCTCTATTCGGCGCGCAACCTCAGCGCTGCCTCAGAGGGCAAAATTACAGGGACCATAAAACTCGACGGCACCCCACCCCACCAGAAACCGATAGACATGTCGAAAGAGCCATATTGCCAGAAACTGCACGCGGCTCAGCCGGTCACGACGGAATCCGTTATGGTTGGATCCAACGGAGGTCTGCAGAACGTTGTGGTCTACCTCTCCGAGGGGCTGAGCGGAGCTGCCGCCAGCCAGGTACCCGCGGATAAACCCAAATTCGACCAAAAGGGTTGCCAGTATATTCCGCACGTGCTGGCTGTGGATGTGAATCAGCACTTTCTGGTCGTGAACAGCGATCCCAATTCGCACAACATTCATCCTCTCCCCAAGGCGGGAGGACCCAATAACCAGTGGAATAAGTCGCAGCCGCCGGGGTCTCCTCCTTTTGATGTGACGTGGCAAGCGGAGGAAGTTGCTATACCAGTCAAATGCAACATCCATCCCTGGATGCACGGTTACATGGCTGTGGTAAAGGGCCCTTACGGAGTGACTGACGGTAATGGTTCTTACACCGTCGAGAACGTACCCCCAGGAAACTACACGCTAACTGCCTGGCAGGAAACTTACGGCACTCAAGCACAGAAGGTAACAGTTGGTGCCGGCAAGCCGGCCACAGCCGATTTCACTTTTAAAGCAAAGTAAAAGAGGCTAATCAGAATCCGACCGCGGCAAGCCAAATTGCAGCGGCGCGGGGCCATCCCCACTTGGCCACTCCGGCGTCCGGCGAGAAGCGAGGCATCATGGGCAAACTGTTTGCAGTGATCGTCGTACTCATTGCGATAGCGTCGGCAGTTCCCATCGTGATGCACAAATGGGTGCCCCCGGTGGACATCTCCACTCATGGCCCCACGATTGATGAGCAGATGTCGGACACGATGGCCGAGGCCGGACTTTCATTTCTTGCCGCACAGTTTCTTCTGGCTTTTTTCGTCTGGAAATTTTCCGGCGTTCCAGCGACTGCAAAGATCAGGACGTTCCCGGGTGGGGCCACCGCCATGGTGGCTGCGGCCGTCATCTTAGTTGGTACTGAAGTCCTGGCCCTGGGAATATTGGGCCAACGTGCCTGGGCCACTGTTTATTTCACTGCACCCGCAGCCAACGCACTCCAGGTGCAAACTCAAGCCGGACAATTTGCCTTTTATTTTCGCTATCCCGGCCCGGATGGAAAGTTCGGTCCGCTTCATCCAGATAAAATCGACGAGGGCAACCAGAATTTTTTTGGTCTCGATCCCGACAATGACCCGGATTCGAAGGATGACATCGTCACCGCTGAGCTCGCAATTCCGGTCAATCGGGAAGTTCATCTACTTATGCACGCCAAGGATGTTAATCATTCCTTCTACGTGCGCGAGTTGCGTATACAGCAGGATTTCGTACCCGGACTGGATCTCTCGCTGCACTTCACGGCAAACAAAACCGGTAGATACGAGATTCTCTGCACTCAGCTTTGTGGCTTGGGACACTACAACATGAAAGGGTACTTAACTGTGCTCTCTCAGGAAGATTTCGATAAGTGGCTGAAACAGAAAGCGTCAGAGCAGTAGCCGGCCCTTCCTCGCCTCACGCCATGGCGGGTGGAAGCAACTGTTCTGTGAGGTGAGCACATGCACGACATACCTGCCCACGCAGCCCAACACCACACCCCACCACAAGGATTCATTCGGAAACACATCTTCAGTGTGGACCACAAGGTCATCGGCAAGCAGTATTACGGCTTGGCACTGGTGGCTGTGTTCACCGGGATGGCGCTTTCCTGGCTCATGCGGTTCCACTTGGTGTGGCCGAATAAAGCGATCTACGGCCTGCAATGGCTCTCCAAAATCGGCGCCCCGGGCGGAGTGATAACGCCGGAATACTATCTTTCGCTGATGACCATGCACGGGACACTCATGGTGTTCTTCGTGCTGACCAATGCGCCATTCGCAGCATTTGGAAATTACTTTTTGCCTATCCAGATCGGCGCCGAAGACATGGCCTTCCCCCGTTTCAACATGATGTCTTTCTGGATCACGTTCCTGGCGTTCATTGTGCTGATCAGCGCGTTCTTTGTTCCCGGCGGGCCGCCTATCTCAGGCTGGACCAGCTACGCTCCACTCAGCGCGGTGGGGCCGGACTCCGGACCCGGAGAAGGCCTCGGTCAGACTCTCTGGGCGGTGTCCATTGCCATCTTCTGCGTTGCCTCGCTGCTTGGCGCGTTGAACTTCATCGCCACCACGCTTGATCTTCGCGCTAAAGGCATGACCCTGATGCGCATGCCGATCTGCACCTGGGCGTGGTTTATTACCTCCTGCATCGCGCTCCTGGCCTTCGCGGTCTTGCTGCCAGCGTGCTTGCTACTGATTCTGGACCGCGTGGCCGGAACCAGTTTCTTCATTCCCTCGAACTTGATGGTCGGCGACCGGCTGCAGCCGCATTCCGGCGGATCGCCTCTTCTTTGGCAGCACCTCTTCTGGTTTTTCGGTCATCCTGAGGTTTACATCGCGATCCTGCCGTCAATGGGAATAATTTCCCACATTCTGATCAACAGCATGCGGCGGCCGCTGCTCAGCCACAAGGCCGTCATCTATTCCATACTGTCGATTGCCTTTCTCAGCTATATGGTCTGGGGACATCACATGTTCGTCAGCGGCATGAATCCATTCTCGTCGCTGATGTTTTCCTTTCCTACGCTGCTGATTACTGTTCCCTCCACCGTCCTTACCCTTATTTGGCTGGGTAGCCTGTATGGCTCCAAGTTACACATCACTACCGCGACGCTGTTCGCACTGGGATTTATTTCGATGTTCGTGAGCGGTGGCGTGAGCGGCTTTTTTCTGGCGCAGCCATCGATTGATATCTATCTCCACGCTACCTACTTCGTAGTTGGGCATTTCCACATGGTGATGGGCGTAGCCTCTCTGTTCGGAGTCTTTGCCGGAACCTATTTTTGGTTCCCGAAAATGACGGGACGGATGATGAGCGAGACGTTGGGAAAGCTACATTTCTGGCTTACCTTCGTCGGCGCGTATTGCATTTTTATGCCGTTTCATTATCTGGGCTTGGTGGGTAATGTTCGCCGCTACTCCGCTTTTGTAAACGATTTTATGGGGCCCCTGATGCCGGTGCATAAGTTCATCACCATCGCGGCCCTTATCACTGGAGCCTCTCAATTCATTTTTCTCTACAATCTGATTCACAGCCGGTTCCGCGGCCAGCCGGCGCCGCAGAATCCCTGGAACGCCACTTCTCTGGAATGGACCATACCTTCGCCGCCGCCATGGGACAATTTCGGCGGAAAGCATCCGGTGGTTTACCACGATCCCTATCAGTATGGCGTAGAAAGTTCTACGGGGGACTACGTGATGCAAGACGCGCCCGAGCAAATCAAAACTGTGCGCGATGACAAAACAATGACCTGAGGGAGTGTGTATCAAGATGGCGACTACGGTTCATGAACCGCCAAAATCCGGCCGTCTGCCGGGGCGGTCGGGGAAAGAGGAAAGTGGAAACGGGGGCGGGCGTAACCTGATCCCGGCTGAGGGGGACCTCCGCGCTATTCAGGACCGCTCCCCAGAGCCGGCGAGAACCGGCATCTGGATTGCGCTGGCAACGATCACCATGTCGTTCGCTGCCTTCACCAGCGCCCTGATCGTTCGCCAGGGGTCGGCGACGGATTGGCAACACATTACGCTTCCACGAGTTCTTTACTTCAACACACTCGTACTCCTCGCGAGCAGCGTCACACTGGAAGTATCTCGCCGTCGTGTCGCGAGCTACATGCGGGGTATGACAAGCGGGGCCGCTCGCCCCCTGGGCTGGCTGTACGCGACTCTGTTCTTGGGCGTGGTTTTTGTCGTCGGGCAATATGCTGCGTGGGTTCGCCTGAAGTCCGAGGGACTCTATCTGGCAACGAGTCCAACCAGCTCCTTCTTCTATGTATTGACCGCGGTGCACGCGTTGCACGTGCTGGGCGGGCTCGGCGGCTTAGTTAATGTCATACAGAAACTCAGCAGATCTGTCGCAACGTTGCGACGGAGCACGCTCGATGCCACCTCATACTACTGGCACTTTATGGGCATTCTTTGGCTGTACTTGCTTTTGCTGCTTTGGCTGAAGTTTTGATTCACTGACAGGAGGCGCCGTGAGCGACGCTAACATCACTATGGGAGGACATCCAGCCGGCGTAATGGAGGAGTCGCCCTTCGCAATTCCTTCTAAGAAGCTGGTGATGTGGCTCTTCATCATTTCCGACGCAGTCACTTTTGCGGCAATCCTCTTCGCCTACGGATATTTGCGCAATGCCACTCCGGACTGGCCGAGACCCTTCAAGTTTTCGCCGAGCATCGTGAATGTCATTTTTATGACGTTCATCCTTGTCACCAGCAGTTTAACCATGCTGATGGGAGTCCGCGCCGCCAAAGCAGGCGACAAATCGGGCGCGATACGCTGGACGTTCATCACTGCCGCCGGCGGTCTTCTTTTTGCTTTGCTGCATATTCGGGAATGGCTCGGACTGATCAAAGAAGGTGTACGGTTGTTTCAAAATCCGTGGGGCTCGGGCCTGTTTGGCGCTGCATTTTTCAGCATCACCGGACTGCACCTGGCACACGTGATAGGCGGAGTGATTGCCCTGGTTATTGTGGCGCTCCGCTACAAGCGAGGCCGGTACAACTCTGATGACATCGAAATCAGCGGTCTATATTGGCATTTCGTGGACCTGGTGTGGATGTTCGTGGTGCCGTTTGTGTATCTCCTGAATGTCGCTCGCTAGGTTTACGCCGAAAGGAAACATTTCATGGATGCAGCCAAGAAAGACAGCGGCGGGTTGACCATCTACCTGGTTGTTTATGTGTCAATTCTGGCGCTTGCAGGGGTACAGATTCTCCTTGCATATCAGCATACGGAAGGACCACAACTATTTTTCCGCGTGCTATCAGTCGCCCTGGTCCAGGCATGGTTGGCAGTCATGTTCTTCATGCACATGCGGACGGAGCGGCGGAGCCTAGTGCTCTCCCTCGGTCTCTATACAGTGTTCGTGCTCCTGATGATGAACATGATTTGGTCCGACAGTTTTCGTCTTCTCCAGATGCGGCCATTTCCCAAATGATATTGAAGAACAGAGATTAACGATGAAGATGGGAATTACAATCCGGCGGAGTGCGATTGCCCTGGTCGGACTGACGATGCTGGCGGCTCCTCTCCCGGCATTTTCGCAGGGTTGTGCTCTCTGCTATACGCAGGCCGCCTCTGCGGGCGCGAAATTCATTGAAGCATTGCGCAGTGGAATCCTGGTTCTCATCATCCCGCCTATGTTCATGTCGGTCGGCATTACCGTCATGGCCTATCGCAAGCGCAATCAATTCAAGCAGGACGAGGGCGCCGAGGAGTCTGATCGCAACTGGTAAGCAAGAATTCACCGAACTCCCATGGCGACCACTTACGCAATCCCAAGACCAAAGGAATTCAAACTCTTCATTCACAAGCTGCGGGATTACTACGAACTGACCAAACCGGAAGTGAATCTGCTGATACTGATGGCCACATCTGCCGGCTATTTTCTCGGGTCGCCGGGAAAATTGAAAGTGGCGGGGCTGGTCAACACGGTGCTGGGGACATTGCTGGTCGCCAGCGGCACTGCGACTCTCAACCAGCTCATGGAGCGTACCCATGACGCCCAAATGCGTCGCACGGCCAACCGGCCTTTGCCCTCCGGGAGAGTCACGGCGCGCCAGGCTTTGCTTTCCGGCCTGGTATTGAGCCTGTCAGGAGGGCTGTACCTCTTCATCGCGGTGAATGCGCTTACAGCGTTGCTCGCAATTACGACCTTGCTGTCATACCTGTTGATCTATACACCGCTGAAACGGAAGACTGCTCTGTGCACCTTACTGGGCGCCATTCCGGGAGCCATGCCGACCCTGATCGGCTGGGCGGGAGCATCAAACGCCGTCGGACCCCGAGCTTGGCTCTTATTCGCGATCCTTTTCTTGTGGCAGTTTCCACACTTCCTGGCCATTGCCCTGATGTATCGAGAAGACTACGCGCGGGCGGGATATCAGATGCTGCCCGATTTCGACGCTGACGGTCGTTTCACGCGAGCCGAAATTGTCTTGTTTGCCGTCGTGCTTTTCGTTGTCACGATGGTTCCTGCGCTCGGCCACCATAGTTCCCTGGTGTATCCCCTCGCCATGGCTGTAGCGGGAGTATTTTTCTTGTACTACATCGCTAGGCTGGCAATTTATCACTCCAGCGTCTCGGCAAGCCGCGTGGTGCACGCTTCTGTAATCTACTTGCCCCTGGTGCTCTCGGTGATGATATTCTTCCGCCCTTAGAAGGACTTGCCGGGCACGAAATTCTGTCGATACCGAAAAAACTGTTTATGCTTATTCGTAAACCTGCCGGCAAGTTATTGCTTCTCTCAGCCGTGCTATTACTGGCGACGGGCGGTTACGCTCGCTCCCGAAAGCAGTGGGGACAGGGCTTTTCGACCGATCTCAACCAACCTTACGATGAGGTCATCAAGATCGTTCAGAAAGTCGTGGACGACGGAGTTATCCGTGGCACTTCGCAGTACCGCGGCACAAAGGAATTGGATGGCGCCAAGCGGGCGGAAACGGCTGGCGGTCTTCCCAGTTGGACCGGTCCCGGAACGGTGCTCTTCAAAACGCGGCCGGGGGCACTTGCCCCTGAACACTTTTACGC
>DATHJP010000565.1:0-9409 GCA_035489695.1 Terriglobales bacterium | reverse complement strand
ATCGTCATGCCAATCACCTTCGCGCAGAAAAGAATCACCGGTACCTTCTGGTTGGACGATATCTACTGTTCCGCTGTGGCGCGCGAGGCCATGGCAGAAGCGACGCGGCAAATTGTAGGACTGCTGCGGGAACGTCATCATCTTACTGCTGCCGAGGATGACGATTTCAATGTCCGTCGCCCGGAGGACGTAGTGCAGGCACAACTCGCGACCAGCCGGATCATGACCGCGTTGATGGCAAGCGTTGCGTCTTTGTCCTTGCTGGTAGGGGGAATCGGAATTATGAATATCATGCTGGTCTCCGTCACGCAGCGTACGCGGGAGATCGGCGTACGGCTGGCGGTGGGCGCGACGGAAGGGGACGTTCAACTTCAGTTTTTAAGTGAAGCGACTGCACTCAGCGTGCTGGGCGGGGTGTTCGGTTTGCTGGCTGGTGTCGTGTCTTCAGTAGCAGTGGAAAGTCTTTTTCAGTTTCCCACCAAACTCACTCCGGATATATTTCTTATCGGGGGACTGTTCTCCGCCGGCATCGGAATCCTGTTCGGCTACTACCCTGCGCGCAAAGCTTCGCAACTGGATCCTATTCAAGGGCTGCGTTACGAATAGCAGAAACGTATGAGATCCGTCGGCAAACCTTTAAATGGTCTCTATTGTTAGAGTTGGAAAGGCAGCTCCATATAGACGTTCATCTAAAGTCAGAAGCCGATAGCTACGGATGTGAGCGTGAGCCCCAATCAAAAAATCGGCAAGAATTCGTCGGGCACCTGAATCATGTTGCTTACGCCGGCGTTCAGCATAGGACTGGAACGCACGACCGGCTGATCGCCAAACCGACTCACCCAGGTCCCAATCGACCCCAATTCCTGTCTCGTCGAGGAAGGAACTCACAAACTTCTCGGTCCGGCCCGGGGCAGCAATCAACTCCGCGAAAACCGGGCCGGCCACCACTAGGTTCCCGCGAGCGAACGCGGTCTCGAGAGCCGTCTCTGCGGCCCGGCTGAGCGTCGCGTCTTTGTCCCACAACGCGATAACAACATTGGTGTCAATGGCCGTGGTCATTGTCCACGCATCTTTCGCAGCCAGCGACTGATGCTCTTTCTGCCAGACCTAATCCCGGGGTTGCCGATGCCGCGATACTTGGAAAAGGCGCTCTGGTTCCTGACGGGACGCACCCGCACCCCCTTGCCGTCGCTCTCAAACAATAGGCGATCCCCCGCCCGAACTCCCAAGACTCGGCGTACTTCGCGGGGTACGGTAATCTGCCCCTTGCTGGTAATTCTGGCTTGCTTCTGCATACTGGAGGTCTCCTGATTCCTTACTTTACCACTAATTCCTTACATTCGCCAGTTCGCCACTGGAACCACGACCGCTCATTGATGATCTCGCGTGTCGTAGAATAGATCTCGATGAACTAGACTTCCTATTCATTGAAAATGTCGGCAATCTTGTTTGCCCTTCGTCCTACGACTTGGGAGACGACCTTTCGCCTGGTTCTGATGTCCACGACCGAGGGCGAAGGCAAGCCGCTCAAGTATCCAACGATCTTTAATAGTGCGGATGTAGCCGTAATCACAAAGATGGACCTGGTGGCTGCTGTCGAATTTGACGAGCAGGCTACGAGACGGAGCATCCAGGGCGGTGCGTCCAGGCATGCCAGTGTTCGGAGTCTCAGCCAAAACTGGGTATGGGATGGACGAGTTTTTTTGGATACCTTAGTTCGCGGCTGGCGGGATCGCTGGCCACATCTGCGGTCTGATTACATGTTCACTTTGCTTTCCATTATCGCCATCGGTTTTTTTCTCGGCATGCGGCACGCCACCGATCCGGACCACGTCATTGCCATTACGACCATCGTCAGTCACCAGCGCAGCACAAAGCGTGCGGCACTGACTGGCGCTTTGTGGGGATTAGGGCATACCGTCACGATTTTTGCCGTCGGCACTGCCATCATTCTGTTCAATCTGGTCATTCCGGTTCGTCTCGGATTAAGTATGGAGCTCTCTGTCGGCTTCATGTTGATCGTGCTCGGTGTCTGGAACGTGATCGGGTTTCTGCGATCCATGCCGTCAATCTCCCAGAACGCCCACGGTGAAGCCACAGAGATTCACTCTCATCCTCATCAGCATGGCGATTACATCCACACGCACCCGCACTCGCACGAGCCGGAGAGGCATTCGCATTCGCCGCAGCAAACACCTCTCGCTAGACTGGATCGAAGCTTAGGAAGGATCGGAGCGTATCAGTGGCTGCGGCCACTTATTGTCGGCGTCGTGCATGGATTGGCTGGTTCGGCCGCGGTGGCCTTGCTGATCCTGGCAAGCATTCGAAACTCGAGTTGGGCAATCGCCTACCTTTTCCTGTTTGGCCTGGGGACAATTGCGGGCATGATGCTCATCACCATGAGCATTGCTTCCACGCTCCGCCTGGCCGGGAATCGCTTTCAGCATTTCAGCCGTCGGCTCACTCTGGCATCCGGGCTGGTGAGCCTGGCTTTCGGGCTCTTCCTCGCATACCAGATAGGATTCGTTCAAGGGCTCTTCAGCACGCATCATCATTGGACACCGCGCTGATTCAAAGTTGAGGAACTCCCCATGAGTTGAAGGCTGAGGGTCTGGCTGATACCATCCACGCAAATGGTCCAGGACAAGCTTCGCCTCACCTTCGGTGATTATCTTGGCAAAGCCGAAGTGGCGATCTACTCCATCCTTGCCTTATTGCTTTCGATCACGGCCCTGACGGCAATTGCGAACGCTGGCAAACAGCTTTGGGACAGTATCAGTCACTGGACGATTGCGACCCCACCCGAAACCCTGCGGGTGCTGGATCAACTGTTGGTTGTGCTAATGCTGGTGGAGATTCTGCACACGGTCCGCATCTCCATCCGGTCACATTATCTGGTGACCGAACCATTTCTGATCATCGGCCTAATTGCCTCGATTCGGCGCATCCTTGTAATTACGTTGGAAGCGGCCACTCTCACTAAAGAAGGAAAGTGGTCGACGGACGGCGCGAGCATTTTTCGTGGCTCTATGGTTGAGCTGGGCTTGCTTGGACTGCTCGTTCTCGTTCTGGTTTTCTCAATCACCCTATTGCGTCGTCACGCCACCACTCAGAAAACGTCTGAGGTCGTCTGAAGCTCCGAAAGTTTCAGCGGTTCACAATCCAGATGTGCTGGACTCCATCGATAGTCGGCGCCCGGAGACGTCGGCGTGATTCTCCATGCTTCCGCATCGCTCGCCGCGTTTGCGTTATCTAATAAACATGACAAATGGATTGGCAATTTCCGTTCTGGATTTGGTCGGGATGCACACGGGCGAGTCAGCAGGGAGCGCCATTGCCCGATCGGTGGACTTAGCCCAGCACGTGGAGCGGTTGGGTTACACCCGCTTCTGGCTGGCTGAACATCATTCGATCAAGGGCCTGGCGTGCTCGGCGACGGCTGTGCTGATCGGCCATGTCGCGGCCGCTACGAAAACGATCCGTGTCGGCAGCGGTGGCGTCATGCTGCCCAAACATGCCCCACTGATAGTGGCAGAACAGTTCGGAACACTGGAAGCGATGTTTCCCGGACGAATCGATCTCGGCCTGGGACGAGCTCCCGGGGGCGACTTCCAAACCATGCGAGCGCTGCGGAGAGACTTACAGCAAACCGGAGATGAATTCCCCGAATTGCTCGAGGAATTGCGGTCTTACCTGGGCCCAGCAAAGCCCGGGCAAGCGGTGAAAGCGATTCCAGGACAGGGAAGCAATGTGCCCATCACGCTTCTGGGTTCGAGCGGCTTCAGCGCACAACTGGCTGGGATGTTGGGCCTGCCGTTCGCTTTCGCGGCGCACTTCGCCCCGGAATATCTGTACGCGGCCTCGCGCCTATACCGCGAGCGTTTCCGCCCGAGCGACGTGTTGCAACGGCCTTACATGATGGTGGCCGTGCAGGTGATCGCGGCAGAGACCGATGCCGCGGCCCGCCGCTTGTTCACCACACCTCAGCAACGATTCCTGCGACTGATCCGAAACCAGCCGGTGGAATTGTTGCCGCCCCTCGATTCGATGGAAGGGTTATGGCAGGACTTTGAACGAGCCGCAGTGGAGAGCAAACTGAGCGCCGCAATAGTGGGATCGAACGCGACGGTGAGAGCGGGCCTGGAAAAGCTGGTGTCCGAAACAGCAGCTGACGAGGTAATCGTAGTGACGGACACCTACGACCATGCCGACCGCCTGCGATCCTATGAACGAGTAGCCGCACTTGCAAAGCAGCCAGGCATAGCGGCCTGAAGTGGAGACGAGGAATCCAATTCATCCGTCTGGTAATATCGGAAGTGGCCGCGGTGGTATCTTCCCCCACCAGCCGAAGGTATCGATCGTGCACTGAAAATGACACGATCGGCATGTCAGTAAGCCTTTTGTCTTCAATGTGGCGGCGTAGCTCAGGTGGCTAGAGCGACGGTCTCATAATCCGTAGGTCGTTGGTTCGAGTCCAACCGCCGCCACCAATCCTTATCCATGGCAGGATCAGTGGGTTAGTTCGCTTGCAGTGGTGGTGCCGTGGGTGCTGCTACCGCACAATTACTGCACACTGCGTCTAGCGTCTGCATTGCCGTCACTGAATCCTTATCAACACTCTTAACCTAAGAGTTCATCGTGCCATTAGCGCAAACAACGAGGGCAGTCCCCACGCCGGTGATCCGAGGCTGCCCTTTCTTGTTGACCGTCTCAGCAGCCGTTTTTCACACCGAACGTCGCCAAACCGGAGGACGGCACCCCGCCGGTCAGCCCGAGGATGCCCGTTCCGATGGTCCCCTTGCTGGCGTTGGCGGGAGCGAATATCACCAAGCCCGTGGCCTCACCCGTGGACGAGCCCACTACGAAGTTCACAAAGATATTGGTGCCGATGACGTAGAACTCCCCTCCGGTGAGCGAGCCGCCATCGAAGCCCTCCAGCGTAGCCGTGCCGCTGTGCGGCCTGCCGAAGTTGCCATCGTCAGTCAGAACCAGGCAGAAATTTTGGTTGGCGCCCTTGATGGTGCCACCGACGCCAGCCTTTACCTGAGTTTCGAGCACCGGATAGTTGCCGGTAAAGCTTTGCGCCTTCGCGGCGCTGGACGTTAAAGCGAAGGCCAGAATTGCCAACGCGGTTGCCATGAGTTTACTAATGTTCCTGATCATTCTTCCTATCTCCTAATCAAAATTGTAAGTTGGTGGTACTGCTCAAGATTTACCTGACGGGTCCGACTAGTTGTCATGAAAATGTAAGATCATTGCAAGAAACTCTCCCATTACGCTCGAAAGAGTGTGCGGCTTTTGGAGGACGTGTAGTTAAGGTCGATGTTTTCCGGAAAGACCGGCGTCTCTTAGCAGGGACACGCGCTCCGCTGTCGTACTGCGCAAGCTTTCGTGCCGCGAGGATGCTGGCGGCGATCAACAGCACGCGCTAACACCGGCGTCCTATCCTATTGAGAATACGCAGGACAGGATTGGTAAGCGGCCCTCATAATCCGTAGGTTGTTGGTTCGAGTCCAACCGCCGCCACCAAGGATCACGAGCGACCGTTTTTTCGAATTGCCGTTGCTCTGACCCGCAGCTTCGATGCGGCTCGGGTGTCTCCGGGAGCCACCGTAAGAGACTCTCCATGTTTATGCGGAACGTTCGCGTTTAGGCTGGACATGCTGGGGCAGAGCTGGTTTGGCGTGCGGCTGTTCCATGTGAGAGTAATAGCAGGAAGCACAAAAGATCTCGCCGCAGAGATCACACTCCTCGCTGTGCATATCACAGATCTGAGATCCGCAGTCGGCGCATTGGGCTTTGGATGGCCGCTCGCAGGAATAGCCGTCAGCATCTTCTACTCCGCGCACCAGGACGATCTCGCAGGTACTCGACGCCATATAGAAACTCTAACAAATTTCTTCCAAAACAGAGCAGAAGTTTTGAGTAGCGCCGGCGTTCCCGCCGGCTTCACAACAAACCGGTGCTACGGAAGAATGAAGTTCTGCAACGATTGACAATCTTTTTGGCTTGAAGGAAACTCATGTCCCTTGGCGTACCAGCGCATCCTATGAAACCAATCAATCGCATTCGCAGCCTGATGTTGTTGTGTCCGGTTCTGTTCTCCCTGTTCGCCGCAGTCTCGGCGGGACAAACTGAGTCTCCGGCTCAATATCCAGGGTATCCCAGCGAAACGCCGGCCACGTTACAGTCCGCGACCGATAGCTTCGACTACATTCGGCGCGACGTGATGATTCCCATGCGGGATGGAGTGAAGCTGCACACCGTCATTCTGGTGCCGAAGGGAGCGAAGGGTGCGCCGATCCTGCTCACGCGAACACCTTACGACGCCAATGCGCTCACTACCCACACCAATAGCGCCCATCTCGGACCGAGCTTGAGCGGCTATGACAACGCCACCGAAGTGATCGTCGAGGGCGGCTACATCCGCGTGGTTCAGGACGTGCGTGGCAAATACGGTTCCGAGGGCGACTATGTAATGAATCGTCCGTTGCATGGGCCACAGAATCCGACGCCGGTGGATCATGCCACCGATACCTATGACACCATCGACTGGTTGGTGAAAAATATTCCGGAGAGCAACGGCAAGGTTGGCATCCTCGGAATTTCTTACGATGGTTTCTTGCCCTTGATGGCGTTGGTGAATCCTCATCCCGCGCTCAAAGTGTCCGTGCCCATGAATCCGATGGTAGATGGTTGGATGGGCGATGACTGGTTTCACAATGGCGCCTTCCGCCAACAAAACATGGGTTACATATATGAACAGGAGGCGACGCGCAAGAACGACGCCAAATGGTGGACCAACCATTTTGACGACTACGACGTGTACATGGAGGCAGGCTCGGCAGGCGAATTGGGACGCCGTCACGGTCTCGAGCAGGTCGGCTTCTGGCGGAAGGTGCTTGAGCATCCGAGTTACGACGCGTTCTGGCGTGACCAGGCCATGGATCGAATACTCGCCGCGCAACCGCTGAAAGTTCCGGTCATGCTGGTGCACAGTCTTTGGGATCAGGAAGATATTTACGGCGCCATCGCGGTTTACAAGGCGATCAAGCCGAAGGACACAAATAACGACAAAGTATTTTTGGTCATGGGCCCATGGCATCACGGTCAGGAGATCGATGACGCCAGCACACTCGGCGTTTTGAAATTCACTAGTGACACCGGGCTTTATTTCCGTCAGCAGATTCTGCGGCCGTTCCTGGATCACTACTTGAAAGACGGCGGGCCCAAGGCCGACGTCCCGCCAGTCTCTGCGTATGAAACCGGGACCAACATCTGGGAGCGCCTGCCGGCATGGCCGGTTGGATGCGCCAGCGGATGCACGGTCCGAGCCACGCCGCTCTATCTCGGCTCAGGTCTAAAGCTGAGCTTTGCCGACCCCGCTTCTGGCAACGCGGCGTTTGACGAATACGTCTCTGACCCCGCCAAGCCCGTGCCTTACCGCGCGCGCCCCATCCAACCGATGGGTTACAGCGACGGATTGACCTGGTCAGAATGGCTGGTGGACGATCAGCGCGAAGCGTCGGGACGTCCCGATGTACTCGCATTCACTTCTGAAGTCTTGACTGCGCCGATGAAAATCAGTGGGCAGCCAGTCGCGAATCTGGTTGCCTCCACTAGTGGCACGGACTCCGATTGGGTAGTGAAGGTGATTGATGTCTATCCCGATGAGGTTGCCGGACAGCCCGCCATGGGCGGCTACCAACTGATGATATCGGCTGATATTTTCCGCGGACGCTATCGCGAAAGTCTGGAAACTCCGAAAGCCGTTGCGTCGGATAAACCTCTGCTCTACCGCTTCGCTTTGCCGACGGCGAATCACGTTTTTCTGCCGGGACATCGGATCATGGTGCAGGTCCAATCCAGCTGGTTTCCGCTTTACGATCGGAATCCGCAAACGTTTGTATCCAATATTTTTTGGGCTAAGCCGGGAGATTTCCGGAAGGCAGTGCAACGTATCTATCACGCTCCGGGACAGGCGAGCTTTATTGAACTGCCTTTGGTTACGACACCGTAAAACTAATGCGAAGCGTGCTTCCGCGCCGATTTGTCTGGAAGCGCGAATGCAACCAGCGTATCGGAAACTTTGGGGCTAAGGGCTCCTCCGCCACCGGCTGCAATGACAACAAATTGTCTGCCTGTCTTTTTTCCCAAGTACGTGATGGGAGTGGCGTGAGCGCTGGCTTCGAGAGTCGTGACCCATAATTCCTTTCCGGTGTGTGTGTCGAAGGCGCGGAAACGGCTGTCGCTTGTGGCTCCGATGAATACCACTCCGCCGCTCACGATGGAGCCGCCCAGGTTTGGCGTCCCCGTTCTCATCTTTAATTCATCCACCGTGCCCAACGGAACTTTCCATACGATCGATCCCGTATTCACGTTGATGGCATTCAGTGTTCCCCATGGCGGTTGCTGACATGGCCATTGATGATCGTCCCAGAAGCGGGCATACTCGCCCCATTTGCTGGTGCGCCGATATCGCACGGGTGCATCCGCAGCCTGCGGTGTCATCATGCCCACAGCTCCCAATTCGTTCACATTGACGAAAAGATATCCCGTGGATGGATCGAACGAAGCGCCCGACCAGTTCGCTCCACCCAAAGAGCCGGGCATCACCAAGGTGAGATTGCGTCCATAAGGCGTATACATGCCGTGATTCTCGAGCGAATGAAACAGCTCGGTGCAATAGCGGTTTGATTCCGAGGTGACGTTGCTGATGTCGGCTGCGCTTACAGATTGCCGCGCGAGAGGTGGCGGCAGCACGGGAACCGGTTGCGTGGGCCAGGCTCCTTCGCCAGGCACATCGCTCCTGGGCACCGAACGCTCCTCTACTGGAAACAACGGCTTTCCGGTGATCCGGTCGAGGATGAATACGAAACCCATCTTCGTGACCTGAGCGACCGCGGGAATTTCGCGGCCGTTGCGCCGCACAGTGATCAACACGGGCTGCGCCGGCAGATCGTAATCCCAGATGTCGTGGTGCACGGTCTGGAAGTACCAGACCAATTTCCCAGTGGCCGCGTCCAGCGCCACCAGACAATTGGCAAACAGGTTCTGCCCCTTGCGGTCGGCGCCATAAAAATCGTAGGACGCCGAGCCAATGGGAAGAAACACCAAGCCACGCTCGGCGTCCACGCTCATCACGGACCAGACATTTGCTCCCGTGCGGTCCTTCCAGGAATCGTTCTCCCAACTTTCATGTCCGGTTTCTCCGGGTTGCGGAATGGTGTGAAAAGTCCACACCATTTTGCCGGAGCGAATGTCAAAAGCTCGCACCATGCCGCTGGGGCCCTTCGAAGGATATTCGGGAACTTCAGCACCGGTGATGACTAGATCACGATAGACAACGGGTGGTGAGGTGACGGCATATTCCGTCTCCGGCTGGAAGCCAGTCAATCCCTCACGCAGA
>DATHJP010000564.1:0-2498 GCA_035489695.1 Terriglobales bacterium | reverse complement strand
ATCGCCAGAGCTGGCGCGGACGCCTGGTTCACACCCGAAGCGGATGCTGTGCTTCCTGCAGGTACGAAATGCGCTAAATGTGGCACGACAAAGTTCACGAAAGAAACTGACATCCTCGACGTCTGGTTTGAATCGGGATCAAGTTTCGCCGCCGTGCTCGGCCACGAACCTAAGTTGCCCTTCCCTGCCGACCTTTACCTCGAAGGCGGAGACCAGCATCGGGGATGGTTCCATTCTTCCCTGCTCTGTTCCATGGGGACACGCGGAACTCCGCCATACCGGATGGTCGCAACCAATGGCTGGACGCTCGATGAACAAGGCAGTGCGATGTCCAAGTCGCGGGGAAATGACGTGGATCCCGTGGATATTGCCAATCGTCTGGGTGGCGAGGTAGTCCGCTTGTGGGTGGCTTCGGTGGATTTTCGAGAGGACGTAGTCGGCTCCGAACAACTCATGCTGCGCGTCGCCGAAAACTATCGCAAGATTCGCAATACCTTTCGCTACATTCTCGGCAACCTCTACGATTTTGATCCTCAGCGTGACGCGGTGGCGTTCGAGAAGATGGAGGATCTTGATCGATACATGCTGGGCAAGACCGCGGAAATGTCCGCCGACGTATTGCGCTGGTACGACGAGTTTGCCTTTCACCGGATCTATCAGCGGTTGAATCACTTTTGCGTTGTCGAGTTGAGTGCATTTTATTTCGATGTATTGAAAGATCGTCTGTACACTGCAGCGCCACGCTCTGTCGCCCGGCGGGCGGCACAGACTGCGATCTGGAGAATCGGCGAGGCATTGGTACGCCTGCTTGCTCCCATCACAAGTTTTACCAGCGAAGAAGTCTGGCAATATCTTCCCGCAGTATCGGGTCGCACGACAAGCGTGCACCTGGCAGAATTTCCCAAAGCCGCCGACATTCTTGGCGGCGCCGCACTGGTTGATGATCCGAAAACGCGGGAGGACTGGGCTACCCTCCGCGTTGTGCGCGAGGAAGTGCTCAAGGCGCTGGAGGATGCCCGCAATAGCAAACTGATCGGCGGCAGTCTGGAAGCTCAGGTCAAGGTCGTTGCATCTGACCCGGTATATTCGGTTCTTTCGCGTTACCAGGAACAGCTTCGCTACCTGTTCATTGTTTCAGAGGTTGTGATCGAAAAGGGCACATCGGGGAACGGAACCGGCGGCGTCACTGTTCAGGTGGGCAAGGCGGCGGGCCGGAAGTGCGAGCGCTGCTGGAATTATTCCACGCATGTGGGCGACGATCCCGCTTATCCCATGGTCTGCGAACGCTGCAGCGCCGTCCTGAAGGAACTCGAAGCCGAAGCGGCATCTAAGTAATCTAATGGGTATAGAAACCTTCCCAGGGTCCAATGATTGACCATCACGCCATGCGCAAGTTCCACTTCCTGATTGCTGTGAGCGTCTTGTTCCTCGATCGGGTGGCGAAGTGGGTGATTGCCAAAGAAATTCCGCTGCACGACAGCATCCAGGTAATTCCGGACTTCTTCCGGCTCACGCATGTGGAGAATCGTGGCGCCGCTTTTGGCTTGTTTGCCGAGTCTCCATCGGAGTGGAAGATCGCGGTGCTGGTACTGTTCTCAATTGTGGCCCTGGTGATCGTGTCCGCCCTTCTCTGGAAAAATAGTCATTCTATGAGCACTACGGGAGTGGGTTTGTCGCTCATTCTGGGGGGCGCGCTGGGGAATTTGTGGGATCGCGTGGTAAGCGGACGGGTAGTGGACTTCCTGCTATTCTACGTCGGGCAATATCAATGGCCGGCGTTCAACGTGGCCGACAGTGCCATCGTGGTGGGAGCGGCATTGTTGGTCTATGAGATTCTGTTCACCAAAACGCCCGCGGCGGAAAACTCAGCTTAGAAGCTTTCTCATAAATGTCCCGGCATTCGCTTCGGACTCGATAAGTGGCGTCATCGCCTGTTAACAACAGTTTCGAAGTCCGCGCGCGAGTATAATCCACAACCATCGTCAGTTGTCAGGGCTGACGCTGAACTGTTGGCTCATCACTCAAACCAAAAATTCCAAAACTACTCAAAAAGGAGGAGACCATGGCCCAAACCAGTGCTACACAACGAGGCGGCGAGCAGGCTGACAAGAATGCTCTTCGTCCGTTTCATGCGAATGTTCCGGAATCGGAACTTACCGAATTGCGCAGGCGCGTCAATGCAACAAAGTGGCCCGAACGGGAAACTGTCGCGGATGCGACGCAAGGTGTGCAGCTCGCGACCATGCAGGCCCTCGCGCGTTATTGGGGGACGGAATACGACTGGCGGAAGGTGGAGGCGAGACTGGACGCCCTACCTCAGTTCATCACCGAGATCGATGGCCTGGACATTCACTTTATTCACGTTCGTTCAAAACATGAAGATGCGTTGCCGCTCATCGTCACGCATGGATGGCCGGGCTCGGTCATCGAGCAGTTGAAGATTGTCGATCCACTCACCAATCCGACCGCCCATGCCGCGAGCGCATCGGACGCCTTCC
>DATHJP010000563.1:0-7765 GCA_035489695.1 Terriglobales bacterium | reverse complement strand
CGTGCTTCAGCCGGTGTCAGCACAAGCTCAGATGACATCGGTGGGCATCGATTGTTCTCAGATTCGTTCCCTGGGAATCCTGAAGCAGGATAACCTGCGGGCTGGACGGGCCCTGGTAGAGTGCGGAATCGTCCTAGGCGGGCGGCCTGTGCCTCCCAGTGACGCCCCCCCGGTTGCTCCCAATGTCCGAGTGAGCAACCGCACCTGCACTAGCTCCTCGAGCTGTACCAAGAGTGAAAGCATGGTGTGGGCCAGCACCGTGAACCCGAACAACATCGTGGTCAACTACAACGACCACAATGCTAACCAGTACTCCGGTACGTCTTACTCTATCGACGGAGGCGTCACCTTCACTGAAATTCTGCCGTCTCCCTTTGGCAGCGGGCACGGTACGAATTTCGGAGATCCGATTGTGGTCTATAACGCTAAATTGGCAACGTGGTTTGCGGGCGACCTGGCAACCGGTTGTGGTGGACAGGGTATCGGCTTGTGGACCTCCTCCAATGGCATAACCTGGGCCACTGGAGCTTGCGCCCATAACGGCGGCGGGGACGATCGCGAATCCATGTGGGTGGACAACGAACCGACCAGCGGAACCTACGGACGCATGTACATCTCGTGGAATGACTTTGCTTTCAACACAGACCTTTCGGTGACGCACTCGGACAATGGCACCACCTGGAGCGCTCCAGTACGTCTCAACAACGGCAACCCTTTCATTCGCGACGTGCAACTTACCGGTTCGCCGGTGGGCGCCACGAGGTATGAAGGCGCCAATAGCACGGTATTTATAGCTGGCATGAATGAGAGTGTAAACGGAGGTTGCGGTAATCGCCAAAATCTGATGTACAAGTCGCTCGATGGCGGCCTAACCTGGACTTCCACCACTCTGGGTCCGCTATTTAAACCCATCTGCGACGGTCTCTGCGACAACACCTACTTCGCGAAAGTTAACCCCATCATCCGGCACATGGGATGGGGACAACCTGCAGTAGGCCCTAACGGCGTCGTGCATTATGTCTACGCTGGACTGGGAAAGCAGAATAGTGATCCCGGGGACATTTATTACGTACGTTCGACCGATAACGGTGCGACCTGGTCGGTGCCTAAGAGACTGAACGGTGGCGCAGACGCGCCATTCAAGTCGCAGTGGATGCCTTCCCTTTCCGCCGAACTGAATGGCAAGGTGACGGCCTCTTGGTACGATCGTGGACAGGCCACTACCGCGTGCAACATTCCCACTGACCCGGGATGTAGCTATCGACGCGCTATTCGCCAGTCCACCGACAACGGCGCCACCTTTGCACCTCAAACTGTCATCAGCGGTTTGATCCCGCAGCCAGCACAGCCGGACACTGGGGTTCAGGCTTGCTACGCGGGCGATTACGATTACAGCACGACTCTAAACGGGAATGCCTTCATCACCTGGACCGACGGAAGGCGCGCGGTTGGGGGCACTCACGTGCAGGACGTGGAGTTTGCCAAAGTTCCATTGCCGTAAGTAAAATCGCGCGTTTGTGAAAGAGAAGGCGGTGCGCCGGACTAACCAGTTTCGGTTCCCACAGGCTGACTGTGTGAACCGAAACTGACCACTACCTGGCGAGCCGCCTTCGTTCTTTGGCAAGAACACGGAATAATCCCAATCCCATCGAATGCGCAACGATAGCAGGCAAAAGGAGTTACCCAGTTACCGTTAGATGGGCACTTCCCATTTGCGCCCGGCACCGACTTCGCATATCCTTTGTTTATCCCCCTATTTCTCCAAGTGGGTCATTCCGCACAACTCGCGACACTACCCGACCGATTTTCGGGGCCTGCCGCTAGGCGATATCCGTGGTGGCAAGTTGCGGTTTTGGTGGTTTTAATCGGCTGGCTTTATTCCTCCATTCTCTATCACCTGGTTGGACAGTGGTGGCAGGACCCAAATTTTTCTCACGGGTTTTTCGTTCCGCTCTTTTCGGCATTTGTGCTTTGGCAAGACCGTTCCCGGCTTGCCGCTGTGCCCGTGACTCCCTCCTCATGGGGATTGCTCATTGTGGTGGTCGCTCTTTGCGTGCTCATCTTGGGAGTGATGGGGGCTGAACTCTTCTTGTCCCGGGTTTCCCTTCTGCTCCTTGTCGCCGGGCTCATCATCTTTTTTCTGGGATGGAATTACTTCCGTGCCGTGCTCTTCCCCTGGGCCTTCCTCGTCCTGATGATTCCCATCCCGGCTATCGTCTTTAATCAGATTACTTTTCCCCTGCAGCTTCTCGCCTCGAAAGTAGCCGCAACGGTGTTACCGATTTTGGGAGTTCCCGTACTGCGCGAGGGAAATGTCATCAACCTTCCAGCCATGGCACTCGAAGTGGCAGAAGCCTGTAGCGGCATTCGCTCGCTTCTCTCGCTGACCACGCTGGCTATCATTTACGGATATCTGATGGAGCCACGAAACGCGGTTCGCGTCCTCCTGGCCCTGGCTTCTTTGCCTATTGCTGTGGCGGCGAATAGCTTTCGAATTGTGGGTACGGGATTGTTGGTTCAATACTGGGATCCAGAGAAAGCCGAGGGCTTCTTCCACCTGTTTTCCGGCTGGCTCATTTTCGTGATTTCCCTGCTGATGCTTTTTCTTTTTCACCGGATCATGCGCCTGTTGTGGCGGAACCGGGAGGCGCACCAGTGAGCTCTCATTCCAGATTCGCGGCAGTTGCTGTCTTACTGGCGGCCACTGCGTTGTTCCTCCATGCCCGTAGCCGTAATGAAGTTCTTCCACCACGGGAGCCTCTCACCGCTTTCCCACATCAATTAGGAGAGTGGTCCGGAACCGATGTGAAAATTGAACAGGAGGTTCTTGATGTTCTCGGCGCCGGTGATTTTCTTCTCCGCGTGTACCAGGATCCTTCACGGCGTCAGCCTTATGTAGATTTATTCCTGGCTTATTTTCCCAGTCAACGCACCGGTGACACCATTCATTCGCCCAAACATTGCTTGCCGGGATCAGGCTGGCTGCCCGTGGAATCCAGCCGGGTGACGCTTGCTCTTCCGGGACACTCGCCTTTTCTGGCAAATCGCTACGTCATTGCCAAAGGAACCGATCGCCAGTTAGTGCTCTACTGGTACTTGGCTCATGATCGTGCCGTGGCCAGCGAATACTGGGCAAAGTTCTACCTGGTGGCGGACTCCATTCGGCTTAGCCGCAGCGACGGCTCGCTGGTCCGCGTAACTACGCCCCTGCGGCCGGGCGAAACAACCGACGCCGCACAAGCGAGGCTGACTTCTTTTGCCGGCAAGTTTACCCCGCTGCTGAATCAATATATTCCACGTTGAGTGGTGTTTCCGGCAGGAGCGACGCGGAGCATCACCAGTGACGGCAGTAACTTTTTCGGGTTCTTCGATTGCATTACCTTTGCTCAGTGGCGCGTAGACAGCGTCCGCCCCGGGCGGACCACGTTGGGAGATATGGAATGAGGCATTCTTCAGTTTTTCGGTTGATCTTGAGTCTGGCCCTGATCGCTACGTTTTCTCTGGGATGTTCGAGCGATCCCAACGTGCGGAAGCAGAAGTATCTGGAAAGTGGTCAGCGCTACCTTGAGAAAGGCAAGTATCGTGAAGCGTCCATTCAGTTCAGCAACGCGGTCCAGGTGGACGCCCAATCCGCCGACGCTCATTACCAGCTTGCCCAGAGCTATCTCAAGCTTACGCAGTGGACTCGCGCTTACCAGGAGCTCATCCGCACGGTCGAATTACAACCCGATCACTATAAGGCTCACATCGACCTGGCTAATCTGCTGATTGCCGCACACGACCTCAAACAAGCCCAGGAACACACCGACCTGCTGCTGGACAAAAACTCCAACGATCCCCAGACCCATATAGTCGTGGGTAATTTGCTCGCTGCCCGGGAAGATTTCCCAGGCGCAATTCAGGAAGTGCAAAAGGCCATCACTCTCGCACCCGATCGGGCAGACTCATACATGAACCTGGCCCTTCTGCAAATGAGAGTTAACCAGCCCGATGCCGCCGAGACCAACTTCAAAAAGGCAGTTGAACTGAATCCCAAGGCGATGAATGCACAACTGGCGCTGGGCAGCTATTACCAGTCGCGCAGTCGCTTCGCCGAAGCCGAGCAACAATACCGCCATGCCATCGACGCCGATCCGAAGAGCGCCGACCCCAGAGCTGCGCTGGCTCGCCTCTATCTGGCTCAAGGCAAAAAGGCAGAGACGGAAGAGTTCTTGAAGCAGGTGAAGCGCGACCTTCCCGACAACTCCGCCGGCTACCGCATGCTGGGCGACTTCTACTTCGCCACCGGGGATCTGGATAAGGCCACAGCTGAATATGGTTCTCTTTATGAAAATCATCCCAAAGACGTGCAGGTAAAGAAAAATTACGTTCAGTTGCTCATTTTAAAAAGCCGTCTGGATGAAGCTCGCAAGCTGAATGATGAAATCTTGAAAGGCAACGCCAACGACGCGGAGGCTCTGGTCTATCGCGGCCAGATCCAGATTCGCGATGGCCATGCCCACGATGCCACTGAAACTCTGCAAAATGCGGTCAAGAACGATCCCGACAATGGCGTAGCCCATTACCAGTTGGGAATCGCCTTCGATCTATTGGGCAATTTGGAACGCGACGAGAGCGAATGGCGCGACGCTGTACGCCTGAAACCCGACCTGGTCGAAGCGCAACGCGCCCTCGCTGCGGTAGCGCTGCGCAAAAATGACATGGCTGCACTGGAACAAACCGCCAGCCAGATCATCAGTCTTCAACCCGCTTCGCCCGACGGTTACGCTCTGCGCGGCGTCTCGTTCATTAATCGCAAACAATTTGATAAAGCCGAACAGGATATCCGGCGAGCCATCGATGTCGCACCGCAAAGTGCGATTGGCTACGTTCAGATGGGCAACCTCAAGCTGGTTCAGCGGCTATTCAGCGACGCCGAAAAATCCTACCAGCAGGGGTTGGATCATGACCCTGGTTCCTCAGACGCGCTCAGCGGCCTGATGAACACCGCTCTGGCTCAGAAACAAACCGACAAGGCGGTCGCCGAGGCCAAAGCTGCAATCGCCAATTCGCCCAAAAACAGCGCTTTCTATGATCTTCTCGGCACCGCCTTGTTCAACAACAAGAAAGACATGAATGGCGCCGAGGAAGCATTCCGTAAATCCGCCGAGCTCGACAAGAATAATTCCGATGCCCTGCTCAAACTCGGCCAGGTACAAGTGGCCAAGGGTTCCGTTGACGAGGGCATTGCCACTTATCAGCGCTCGCTGAAGGACAATCCTCGCGAAGCCAGTTTCTATATCCTGATGGGAGAACTCTACGAATCCAAACAGGCTTGGGACAAAGCCAAAGAGTCCTATCAGAAGGCCCTCGAAATCCAGCCCGACAATCCGCTGGCCTCAAATAATCTTGCGTACGTAATGCTACAAAGCGGCGGCAACGTGGACGTCGCTCTCTCGCTGGCGCAGACCGCCCGTCGCGGCATGCCCGATTCTCCCAACGCGGCCGATACTTTGGGTTGGGTGTATTACCAGAAAGGCGCCTACAAATCCGCCATCGATCTTTTTCAGGAAGCCTTGAAACTCGGCGAGAAGAGCAAGGCTCCTGAAGACGCCACTGTCCACTATCACCTGGGCATGGCATATGAAAGGACTGACCAGCCAACTCTGGCCCGCCAGCATTTAGAGCGGGTACTGAAGATCAATCCCAACTACTCGAGCGCGGCGGACGTGAAGAAGATGCTGTCGCAGTTACGTTCCTAAACCCCCAGGACTGGAATTCTGGATAACTCGTTGCTGAATTGCCGTCGTAGTCTACGCCGCCGATTTTCAATCTGAAGGAGAAACTGGAAAGGCAGAAATCGGGAAAAGGGTTGCGCAAATCGGAAGAGATCAGCACGTGGTGTTGATCGCCGGATCATATTCAAGAGCAGTTAACCGGCGCCGGCGATTATCTGACTAAACCATTCGACCCGGGAGAACTTCGGGGGCGCGTAGGAATGGCACGAAGAATTGTCGAACTGCAAACCGACCTGGCAACCCAAGTCTTAGCTCTCGAAGATGCCCTGCAGCGGGAAAAATTGCTGCAAGCCCGCGTCAGTGCTTCGCCCCAGTCTTCATAAGGGTGGTATAAGATTGCCACCACGGTGGTTGCCAAGGTTAATAAATGATTTGTGGATTGGTAGCGCTAGTCGGGATCACAGCGGCCTTCTACTTCGTTCTTGGCGGTCTATCTCTGGCATTTGTGCCGATCGCCTCCCCATGTAAGACGTAGAGTGCAGGCAATGTCAGCAGAAGTCTCTGTTGACCTCTTCGGCAACGACGGCAAGACGCCATGGCGTTTCATGAACTTCCGGTCTATCACCACTTAGCGATGGCCTCATTAGGGAAAAGTCCATGTCATCGCGCTTGTAAACCCCGCGAAGCCAAGGAAGATACTTGCTTCTCGGGCTGAAAGTC
This sequence comes from Terriglobales bacterium, assembly GCA_035489695.1. Lineage (GTDB taxonomy): Bacteria > Acidobacteriota > Terriglobia > Terriglobales > Acidobacteriaceae > 40CM-3-55-5. Next base: position 1,328 of record DATHJP010000563.1, on the reverse strand, counting down.
CTCTGCCTACGCCCTTGACAGGTAAGGGGGACCAAACTACCATCCGTCGCGGTTTGGGGCGCGAACGCGGAAGTCTCTGGGGTCAAAGGAGGGTCGCCGGAGACACGAACTTCAAGGAGAGAACATATGAACAGACCGTATTCGACCGCGGTTCTGGTCACGGCGGTAATCGCGTTTTGCGCGGCCACTTCATTTGCGCAGGTAACCCGATATGTTGTCACGGATGATGACAATTTCAGTAACAGCGCGACTTTCTTCACCATCGGTCCAAGCGGTGGATTGAGGCAGTCGACGGTCGTTCCCACCGGGGGTGCAGGGTTGGGGGGCGGCTACTTCGCTACTCCGCGCGTGAACGTTGCCCGGGGTGACGGATGCATATACGTTGCTAACAACGGCGACAATCCGGGCACCATCGCGGGGATCGTCGAGTCCACCCAGACGCTGGCGGGTACTTTTGCGGGATCGGCCGGAGACAACGGCGGCGCTCATTACGGTATCGGCATTGCTTTGGGCGCGGGTAAATTGTATGCAGGTTTCGCCGGTTCTGGGACTATCGGAACTTTCAGGCTGCTGAGCGGTTGCAAGCTGCGCTTTTTTAAAGATACCCCGGCAACCGGCCTCAACGGAGGCGCACTGGATGGGATGAAAATCCAGGGGAACATTTTGGTGGTAGCGTACGAGGATGGTTCCATTGAATCGTTCAACCTCGCCAGCGGTGTGCCGGTATCCAATGGCGACAAACAGAACTCGACGGGATTTAATCTGGGCTACGGCGCTGCGGCTGGAGTGGATATCAGCCAGGACGGACACTTTGCAATTTTCGGGGATGCCACGGGCGGCATTCCGACGGTCGAGGTCTCTGACATCTCCGGCGGCTTACTCAGCAAAACTGTAGCCTACCAAGGAGTCGGCAGCGGCTCAAATTCGAATAATGTTTTGCTCAGCCCGGATGAAACCCTGCTCTACATCACCAACAATACCTCGGGTCAAGTTACCGCCGCATTTTTCAATAAGACAACGGGCGTGATTTCCAACAGTTGCACGTCTCCTGTACTCAAGAACTTCAACAATACCTGGCGTCTTGGCGGCGGCATCGGGAATGCAACCCCTGCGGGAACTGGGCGCGCGTTGTATCTGGCGGAATGGGGCGGCGGCAACCCCTCGGGGATTGGTATCGTCAAAATCTCTTCGAACGGTACCAGCTGCAGTTTGGCCGAAGCTGGAAGTTCGCCTGCGAGTGACCCGCAGAGTACCGGTCTGGTGTCCATTGGAGTGTTTCCGCCGCGGAACTTCGACTAACCATCACAATCGCAACAAACACAGCGTAG
>DATHJP010000562.1:0-9518 GCA_035489695.1 Terriglobales bacterium | reverse complement strand
CGAAAGAATAATTCTCTAATCCGGGGACTTTAATCCTGGGATTTTAGAAAAGAATTTCCTCTGTGCCGCTCTGTGTCCTCTGTGGTTCAAGGTTTTATTAGGTGGAAAGCTATTGCCGAGGCGCGTAGTACCCTCTGCGCGATCGAACCTGGAGATCTTTCTTCAAAGCAGTAATTTCAATAGATCGAAAACGCCCATCCGCGTCGAAATTGGCAGGCCGGTAGGAAACCACGTATTGACTGCGTAACTCATCTTCGATCGCGGCAAACGAATTCTTGATGTCCTTCATCTTGTAGGGAAAAAATGCCCGTCCACCGGTCGCATCCGCGAGCTGCTGCAGAGTTTTGTCGCCGCGCAGGATCAAGCCGCTGTCATCGGTGGAAATCGCATAAATAATCACTTCCGCGCGCTGCGCCATTTCAATCGCCTGTTGCTTGCTGGCGTCGCTCTGATTGTCCTCGCCGTCACTCACCACCACAATCGCGCGGCGCACCGGATGATCCGCCTTGCCCTTGATCAATTTGTCGCGACAGGCGTGATAAATGGCATCGAAGAGCGCTGTGCCACCGCCGCTGCGCAAACGATGCACTCCTGTTGCCAGCAAGGTTGCGTTATCCGTGAAGTCCTGCATCACCTGGCTGCGGCTACTAAAGCCCATCACGAAAGCCTTGTCAAAATTCGGACGCAACGTGTGCTGCAAAAAACCGACCGCTGCCGCTTGTTCGAAGTCAAAGCGGCTGCGAACTGAACCACTGGTGTCCACCAACAACCCTAATTCGAGTGGCAGATCAGTATGCCGGATGAAATTCACAATCGATTGCGGGGGTTTGTGATCATCAAGAATCGCGAAGTCGCCCTGATTCAGGTTGCGCACGAATTTGCCGTGCCGGTCGGTGGCAATGAATAGAACGTCCACCTCATCCACCCGCTTCTTGATGGTCAGAACGGAATCTACGGAGCCGTCAGAATCAATACTAGGAGCAACAACACTAGGAGCAGCAACCACGGGGAACTTCGTCCCTGCGTTAGCGATATAAGGCGACTGCGCCAGCAATGGCAACCAGGCCATCGCCAGAACGACTGCCGCGAGACAACAAAAAGGCGCTGTGTACTTCATTCCCAACCAGTCCAAAATTTGCACTGCAAACCACGGCTAAACACTTCCACGCTTATATAGATGCACGTGATGGGCCGAATGCGCCTCTGCCAGCCGCTTTTACTGTTTCGACTGTAGGCAACTCCGCTGCAAGTTCCAAGTTACAAAAGGAGCACGCATTTGGTCATAGAGGACAAGCCTTGCGTGCTCTGTCAGTTACGAGTATGCCCTCTTACGCGCAAATTTTTGCCTGGTTTGCATCGTAAAATGAGAGCTCATCAGGGAGGATTTATGAGACTTCAGTCCGCGATTCTTCTGGTGTGCGTTTTCTTGACACCCGCACTCGCTGCCAACAACGAAAAGGAATCGGATCGCGTCAAAGAAGCCGGCCAGGTGTTGAAAGAAATCATCGACATCCCCGACAACATCCCTAAAGATTTGATTGATCGTGCGGAATGCATGATCGTCCTGCCCTCAGTGAAGAAATTCGCCATCGGTATCGGCGGCAGTTATGGTCGCGGTGTGATGACGTGCCGCAGTGGTGCGCACTTCACCGGCCCCTGGGGCGGTGTCGCTATGTACGCTCTGGAAGGCGGAAATATCGGCCTGCAATTAGGCGGACAAGCGACTGACTTCGTTTTGCTGGTCATGAATCCCCGAGGCGCGGAGTCGCTGATGGGAAGCAAGGTCAAGCTCGGCGCCGATGCCGCCGCCGCTGCCGGCCCCAAAGGGCGCGCCGCCACCGGCGCTACTGATGTAGTGATGCGCGCCGAAATTCTTTCCTACTCCCGTTCCCGGGGATTGTTCGCCGGCGTCTCACTCGAAGGCTCAACCCTGCGTCCGGACAATCGCGCGAACGAGAAACTCTACGGCCGCAAGTTGACCGTAAAGCAAATCCTGCGACAGGGGAAGGCAGGAGTGCCACCTTCCGGCCACGAGCTTGTCTCGCTGCTCAACCAGCACTCGCCCAGGAATCGTTCCGATCCAAAGTCGCTAAAGTAAAAATGTAGCGCCGGCGTCCCGCTGGCTCTCGTACAGTCGAGCCGACTTCCTACAGTTGGAGGAACGACACGGCTGTCGCCTTGGAGGACGCAGCGCGTCACCCCTGCAATACCTGTCCGGTTTTTGCTGTTGGGTGGCGCAGCGCTTCAGCGCTGCGATCCACTACTAACAAGAAGCGGCTTTAGCCGCGCCTTACTTCTGGCTAAAAGCCGCAGCTGCCCGCTTCTCCATCTCTTCCGGCGACACATCTTCCGTATGTGTCGAGACCGTCCACACATGTCCAAATGGATCTACTATCTGCCCGGAACGATCCCCGTAGAACTGATCTTTCACCGGTCTTTCCAACTTTGCGCCGGAGGCCACTGCCTTCTCGACCGTCGCGTCCACATCCTTGACATAGAGAAGAATTCCAATAGGCGACCCGCCCAGCGACTGCGGGCTGCGATGTCCCATCTCTGGATGCTCATCTGCCAGCATGATCACGGAATCGCCGATCTTGATTTCCGCATGGCCCACCTTTCCACTCGGATCCGCCATGCGCATTACTTCCGTCGCGTCGAACACTTTCTTGTAGAAATCAATGGCTCGCGCTGCACCGTTGATAATCAAGTAGGGCGTCACAGAGTGATAGCCCTTGGGAATTGGATTGACTGACATGGTGAGCACTTTGTTTGCACTGGATGACATGATGGTTTCTCCTTTGTTTGAGTACTCGACACTCTGGCGCAGAACCAGTTGGCCACGCGGGTGTACGAAGAATTTTACAGCGTTTCCACGTTCAGGTGGGGAAGACATCTGAATCAGGTTATGTTCAATCGTTGCCGCTTCGCCAGGGACTCAGACGGGGAATCCACCGCGGAACATTGCGGCGGAACGCTTCGTATTCCGACCCGAAACTGCGTCGAAGCGTCGGTTCTTCATAACCAACAACAAAAACGTGAACACCCAACCAGAGTAGAACTCCGTACGCGAACAAGCGCCCATCGCCAAAAACCAGACCCTGTCCCAGTATGATCCCCAGGACTCCGACATACATCGGATTTCGCACATACCGATAGAGACCGCCGACAACCAGGTGACGCGCAGGAAGAATCGGCGCCGGTGTCCCCAGCCCCTGCAGTGCGAATCGGGCAAATGAATCAAGAACTACTGCAATACCCGCCGCAATCATCAGCGCTCCGATCACCCGAAAGCCAGAGAAGCCCAATAGCGGCGGTTGCATGCGCCAGCGGGTAATCCACCATGGCACCAGCCCCGCTACAGTCCCCGGCGCCAGCAGCAGAAAGAGACCGGTTCCAGCGATAGCGGAAATTCGCTTCACAAAACTCTTTCGTGGGCGTACCCGGCGGCCTCAAGAGCAGAAAGCAATTCGGCAATGTGCTCCGGCCCTCTGGTTTCCATCGTGATATCGATGGCGGTATCTCCCAGATTCACTCCGTAGTAGGCCCGGTCGTAGGAGGTTTCGACAATATTCGCCCGATGCTGCGCCAGAATTCCCGTAACCTTATGCAGCGCGCCGGGATAGTCGGGAAGATGCACTCTCAGCCGCACCAGGCGTCCGTCCTTTACCAAGCCGCGCTCAATGATCCGTGACAGCAGAGTCACATCGATATTTCCTCCACAGATCACCACTGCAACGTTTTTCCCGGCCAGTTGTACTTTGTGATTGATCAGCGCGGCGAGGCCCGCTGCCCCCGCTCCTTCCGCAAGCGTCTTTTCCCGCTCCAGCAACAACAAAACGGCATTCGCGATTTCTTCCTCGTCCACCGTGACAATGTCATCCACATATTTCTGCACCAGTGGCAGCGTGCGTTCTCCTGCCCGCCGGACAGCGATGCCATCCGCAATCGTAGCGGCCGGTGCGAGAGTCACTGGCTTGCCCTCGGTCACCGCAACCTTCATCGATGGCAACCGAGCCGTCTGCACTCCGACCACTCGAACTTTCGGACTGCTCTCCTTAATGGCACAACCCACTCCTCCAATCAGCCCGCCGCCTCCCACCGGGACCACCACCGCGTCCATCTGCGGATACTGCTGGAGCAGTTCAAGTCCCATCGTTCCCTGTCCGGCAATGACGGCATCGTCATCGAAAGGATGCACGAATGTAAGATTTTGCTGTCGTCCCAGGCGGACAGCTTCTTCACAGGCATCGTCGTAATTGGCGCCATGCAGAATGACTTCCGCACCATATGACTTTGTCGCCGACACCTTAGTTAATGGCGTGGTAAGCGGCATGCAAATCAGCGCATGGATCCCACATCGCCCCGCGTGATACGCCAATCCCTGCGCATGGTTACCGGCGGAAGCCGCAATTACCCCGCGCTCGCGCTCTGTCGCACTCAGAGTCAACAGTTTGTTCAGCGCGCCGCGCTCCTTAAATGCGCCTGTCCTCTGCAGATTGTCCAGTTTGAGATGAACCGGATTTCCGGTCAGCTGTGAAAAGGTCTCCGACCGCGCACACGGTGAAAGATAAATCGATTTTGAAATCCGCGCAGCTGCTGCCTTAACGTCCGCAAGAGTAATCATCTTCTAATATTTCTGGCCAGGCTTTTTATCCAACCTTGGAATCCTACCCTGCAAAAGCTATCGTAGAATACACGTATGCGATATCTGGTAAGAGCCCGCGTGAAAAAGGAGTGCAGGCAAGCGTTATTGGAAGCTATCGACAATCAGACCTTGGGCGAAGGTTCGGTCGCCGAGGGAGAATACCTCCGGAATATGAAAGATGCCCGCCTTTGCCCAGACGAGACCGCGCGATGGGTTGAGGTCTGCTATTGTCCCTCGCCTCTTCAGGAAGAGCGCCCCTATTGGGAGCAATATTTCGATCTGACACGCGTCCAAGACGCCCATGATCGACGCCGCTGTCGCGACCAGAACGGCTCGGAACCCTGGGCTTGCGGAGAGTGCGATTGCACCAAGCGCCTGGAACAGAAATTGGGAACCACCGGCAAGTCCTTCCTTGAAACTCTTCGGCGCGAAGTCACAGCCCCGCGCGATTAGCCCTTCCCCAGCCAAACCTCCAGCCACTCAGCGCATCGAACCTGCTCCATGTCCATAGTCCTGCAACTCGTTTGGCTGTTTGTGCTGGCTATACCAATCGCGTCGATTGCCTGGACCATCACGCACGAAGAAATCTTTCGCGAGACGCGCGAGTTCTGCAAGCGTCAATGTGACCAGGGCCACATCTTCAAACGCAAATTTTTCTATCTTTTCACCTGTGAGTATTGCTTCAGCCACTACGTGGTAATCCTATTTTTGATAATCACTCGCTACAAGCTTCTCTATGAAGATTGGCGTGGATATCTGCTCTCGCTCTTCGCACTAGTATGGATCGCAAATCAGTACATGAGCATCTACAACCGCTTACGCCTCGATATCAAGAGTGAGCAGATTGAAATCAAAACCCGGGAAGAGGACGTCCAGCAACGCAAAGCAGCCTGAAGTCAGTGGTCAGTGGCTAGTGGTCGGTGATCAGTGGATGTGTTGGGTTATCACTGGCCACTAGCCACTGTTCTTCCAATCCTCCGAATTAAATCTTCCTGCTCGACCTTACTCTCCGCCCCAATGGTGAATGCATCCAGCACGTCCAGCGATAACGCGTACTTCAGCGCCTCATCCTGACTATCTCGCATGTCTCCCTGCCCGAGAATCTTCATCCCGATCACGCCTTTCCCCGCCGCCTTCATGTCGCGTAACACGGCGACCACCGTCGCCGGTTCAGCATCCATGTGCGATCCAATGGGATTAATCCGTGCCAGATCTACTTCCACCCACGACGACTTGGCCGCCGCACGCAGTGCCTCGATCGAGTGACATGAACATCCATGAGCCCGGATGATCCCCTTCTGCTTCGCCTCCGAGAACACATCCATCACTCCACGATAGCGTTCCGTCCAATCTCCTTCGGTGAGGCAATGCATCAGGCAAACGTCGAGATAATCCGTTCCCAATTCCTTTCGAAACCGATCCAGATCGGCGCGAGCCGACGCCGGATCGCGCGCCCAAGTTTTCGTCAGCACTGTAACTCTGTCGCGCGCCACATGTTTCAACGCCTCCGCCACATGCGGATGACTTCCATAAGAATCCGCCGCATCAAAGAATCGCAACCCATGGTCGTATCCATTGAGCAACAATTCAGACAGCCCCTTAAGTCCCAGCGCTGTCTGATTCGAATGATGACCTACTCCTACAGTTCCGGTACCCATAGCCAAGCGGCTGGTCTTGATCCCTGTTTTTCCGATGGCAACCGTATCTGCGGCGCTGAATTTGCGAGGCAACGCTGCCGCAAATCCGTTTGCACCAAGCCATGCCGCACCCACGCCATAAGCTGCGCCAACGATGAATTCTCTGCGTTTCATGACAGTCCCTCTAGCCATTGGACGCGATCACGAACTCACGGGTTATCACCACATCGTCATTTATCGACTCTTCTGGACCTCATCCAGCGCCGCCAGAACTTCCTGACTATGCTTGTTCGGATCCACGCCCGTGTACACCCGCGCGATTTTCCCCGCAGGATCAATGATAAAAGTATTGCGCTTCGAAATCTTTGTGATCCCCAGATTCATCAGCGATCCATACTCATCCGAAACTTTATGATCGGTATCGGCTAGCAGCTTGAAGTTCAGCCCTTCTTTGGTACAAAACTTTTTGTGTGAATCCACATTGTCCACGCTGACGCCCAGTACCACCGCGTTCTTCTTCGCGTATTGCTCCTGATCACGCTGAAAGTTATGCGCTTCGATCGTGCAGCCACTGGTGAAATCCTTGGGATAGAAGTAAAGCACCACCCATTTCCCGGAATAATCCTTCAAACTCACCGGCTGACCATCCTGAGATGGCAACGTGAACTCCGGCGCCGCCGTTCCCACCTGCGGAGGCGATCCTGCAAACGCAAATCGCGCAGCCAATCCCCCAACGATCACCAACACAACCAAAATAATCACCACACGCATGCGATCCTCCATGAACCTCAACGCTTCCTATCTCTGAGAACTAATATCCGAGAACTGAGAACTGCCAATTAACGTCCCGGCCCACAGAGCTCGCCGGGCTAAGGCGTTTTCCGAATCGCCTTAGCCCGCTCAATCACCCACGCCGGAAACTCCGGCCCTCCCCGCGGAGGCTTGCCTCGCGTAATCGCCCAATGATCCAGCCACCCCGTCCCATCCTCGCCGACGTAAGTATCCGGCAAACTATAAATCAGATCGCCCAACGCATCTTCCAGCGTGATGAACCGATAACCTCGCTTACGAATCACCTCAACCAGTTCGCTGAAATGGTCGCCTTCCAGTTCATTGGCGTGCAAAAGCAAAATCTGTTTCGGCTCGTACCCCACCAGTTCCTTCGACAACTGTTCCGAATACGCAAACACCTCGTCGGTATACGAAAGATAGCTTTGGACGAGCTTCTGCTGGAGCGCCGCATCCCCATGTTTCTTGGCGTCTTCGTAAACGCCGCCATACATCCAATCCCACGCGTCCACCGTCACCGGAGCGATGCGGTACCCTCGACCCACGAGAAAAGCCTCCGCCTGACGCCGGGTTTCAAGATCTCTCCCCGTATCCAAATATGGATGCCGAAAATATCTCAACTGCATATTGTGCTGCCCCAGCAAAATCCGCGTCACCGACTCGCCCTGAATGACATCGTCCTCCCACGCCTTCAACCCAACCTTATTCAGTGAGAAGTGACTATAGGTATGGTTGCCAAGTTCGAACCCTGACTCCACCCACATCGACAGCGCTTTAATCCGTGCGTCCACCTCTCCAATTTTGTAAAGCTTCTTCTCATTGACGAACCCCACCGCCGGCACTTTCTGCTCCCGCAATGCCGCCATCAATTTTGACGTCATCTCCGTAATCGTCGCCGCCGACATCCCACCCGCACTGCCCGCCGGCAAGTCATCGATCGTAATTGCCACCTGCCGGTTCGGTTGCGCCGCAGTCTGCGCCATCCCGCTGGATATAAAAATTGCGGATGCCAACACGCACCACGCCCAGATCCGTCGCACCGCGCGCTGTAATTGCATAAGACTCCTCTCTTAGGGATACCGCACTAGTTTTCGTGGGAGTATATCGTGATTTCTTCTGTCTGCGGTTTCGAGGGTGCCCCACCCTTCGCGTACTTTGCGAGGGTGGGTGATGGCAGCTCCCCAAGGCATTCTCATTCCGATCCGCTACCACGAGTCCGGCTAAGACGTAGCCGCAGGCGCGTAAAGTCTTAGCCCCAACACTCGCCCGTACCGTTCAAAATCGCGGTCAGTAGTAAAAATCTGCCAGTCGCGCCTTTTCGCCACCGCACAAATCAGGAAATCAATGGCTGATCCTGCGATTCCCCGGCTGCGGCATCGGTTGTGCATCTGTGCCGCTTCTTCATAGTCGAGAACTTCGATGCCCGGTTCTTCGAAAGCCCTCAAATAATCACGCAGCTTGTGAAAGTTCTCCTCCTCGCGGATTCCCGAGAGCAGCTCTTGCCGGATCGCTCCCATAATCTGCGCTCGTCCTTCCCGCACCAACTCTGCCAGCGCTCTGGTCAGACCTAGCTCGCGAGCGTTCAGGTCAGCTTGCCTGCGCCGGAGCGCTAACGACCACACCGGAGTATCTACCAAAACGATCATGAACGCCGCTTGCGCCGTTCCGCTTTGTAGTCGTAGGCAGGATCAAACTCGAAGCTGCCAAACGCGTCGAGAATTCGCAGTTGCTTGCGACGCCGAATGTACTCCTCGAGGGCCGCAGTAACCGCTTCCTTTTTAGTCTTATGTTTTCCGGAGCGTTGCGCCTCCTCGATAAGCTTGTCATCCAAGGCCAAATTGGTCGCCATGTGTAAAGTCTTACACATGATATTGTGTAAGTCAACAGCCCAGATTTTGGGTAACCCACGACTCCAATCGCGACCAGGTGCCCCACCCTTCGCGTACGTTGCGAGGGTGGGTGATAGCAGCTCCCGAGCTCGTCAGGAATTACGATGCCAGATCTGAAAGGGGCATGACTTCAGTCGCGACGCTGGATTTGAAAGGGCACGACTTCAGTCGTGCCGTGAGATTTTGGGTAGGGCGCGGCTTCAGCCGCGCCGTCCGCCTCCCCTCACTCCTCGCGGGCTTTAGCCCGCGACCCATCCCCACTCATCAAATGCCAAGCCTCCATATACTGCGCGAATTTATGCCCCCGTAAATGCGGCGCCAAATTCAACGACAAATTATTCTTCACCACCTCAAATGGAATGACGTACCACAAATCAATCGGCACCAGATACACCGCAAAAAATTCCAACCTCCCACTCTGATACCGCTCATGCTTCGGCCCCACCACATTGCAGGTATACGATTTCCCCCGAAAGAACGTAACCGACTTAACCTGCACCCGCGAAAACCGCCCATTGTCCTCCACGCCCACGTCGTAGGCGCTCGAATCCCCATACG
>DATHJP010000561.1:0-9526 GCA_035489695.1 Terriglobales bacterium | reverse complement strand
GGATATTTCGTTGCTCGGGCTGTCACGCTTTGCAGAAGGAAGAATGATCGAAGAAACTGCGGTGCTTTAATCCAGCCGGTGGTCATTCGTCGTGAATTCGGTCAACGGAGCACCACAAAATCATCAGACGCTCAGCTGTGGCTTACGGGTTCGCGGGTGGGGGCGCCCGCGCCACATAATCACGCCCTCAAAATAAAAAGCCCCTTGCTTTCGCAAGAGGCTTTGGGGGAGGGCTGGGGGCGTCGGTACCCGCTCCCTGAACTATTTCGGAGGCGCTTGCTGGTCCTGAGTTACAGGAGCAGGGGCGCTGGAGGTGGAAGCAAGCTGCTCAAGGTCGTTCTTCAGCAAACTGATTTCCACGCGACCACCGCTGATTCGCTTGTTCTTGCCTGTTTCGTCAGTGGTTGCAACCGGAGCGTTGCCCATACCGACGACAAAGATGCGATAGACGGGAATCTCGTGATTGAGTACCAGGTAACGTACGACCGAGTCCGCCATCTTTTGGGAGGTGGCGATTGCGGCCTGGCCACGACCGGAAGAGAAGCCTTGGACTTCGATGATGTAGCCGCGCTGACTCTTCAGCGGAGTAGCCATCTCATCGAGGGCAGTCTTGGCATTCTGGCTTAGCACGCTCTGGCCGGGACGGAATCGGATCTCGGTCTGAGTAGCAGCCTTGTATTGATCGATGTTGCCAACGACCTGTTCAACCGTAGAAAGCCGAGTGTTGGCTTGGGTAGCAGTCTGCTGCGCCAACTGGGCCTTGTTTCCCGCCTCGATGGCGTGCTGGTCGGCTTCGTTGGCCTTGGTCGAGGCCAGGCGAACGCCTTCCTGAGCGCGCGAATCGACGTCCTTGATCATCTTGCTATTGGCGGATGTCAGCTCATCGAGTTCGTTGACGCGATCCCGGATGGGCTGGGTCTGCCGCTGGACGTACTTCTTGCGGGCGAAAGGATTCAGTTTGCCCCAGAAACCTTCGTGGGTATCTGGCTGCAAAGGCTGTTTGCCGCTGGCTCCAGCTTGAGTGCTTGCAGGAGCATTCTGGTCAGCGGGTGCTGTTGACGCGGGTTGAGCGGCTGCCGGAGCGCTCTGGTCAGCAGGTGCCGCCTGGGCCGGTTGAGCGGCCGCGGGAGCATTCTGGTCAGCTGGAGCGGCTTGAGAATTCTGAGCCGGCTGGCTGGCGTCGGGTTGACTCGTCGTGGTCGTGGTGGTTTGCTGCGCGAAGGCCGGCAAAGCGAGGACAACGGCCAAAAGCAGCGCTACTATGACTCGGTTCTTCATTTCAACTTCCTCCGAATGGGGGAGCATTGTTGGCTCCACTCCAGCACGCCTTACGGGCGTGTTGCGTTTTTTTTGCGTCCCCTAACGGGTGAACTAAAGGCAAGCTGTTTAGCATTGCCTGGCCTACGCTGACGCGGCATAGAGCCAAAACCCTGAAATAATCGGTACCCAATGGTGCTGATACCTATGTCTATCTATAACAGGTCAAATGCCAAACCGCTGGAAAGCTAAATCCTTGGCTATCAATAAGATCGTAGTCCTTGACGGAATTTGGCGGGAAAGAAAACGCCTTCGCAGAGTAATTTTGGCGAAAACTGATATAAAAACTGCGTGGGCCATGAAGCCGAAAATCATGCGAGGGAGCGAATGCACAAAAGCCATAGACTTGGCTGTCTGATCGCGATTTTCTGGTTGCTGACCGTCACCTTGGGTTCGTCGCAAGAGGCTTCGCCAGTGCCTGATCAGAGCTTGGCGTCAAGTAAAGTCTCTGCCGACCGGCTCAAGCAATATTCCGATCTGGCCCTGCAATGGGAGCAGGAGTATCTGCGGATCGATACCACGAATCCTCCTGGCAACGAGGCGCGCTCGGCGGCCTTCTTCAAAAAGATTTTCGATGCAGAAGGAATCGAAAACCGGGTATTTGAGTATGTGCCCGGCCGAGCCGATATATGGGCCAGGATTCCGCACAGCACTGCGGACGCGAAAAGGCCGATCGTTTTGTTGAACCACATGGATGTGGTCACAAGCGACGCTTCGCACTGGAAGTCGCCGCCGTTCAGCGCCGCAATCGTCGGGGATTCCATTTACGGCCGCGGGGCCCAGGATATGAAAAGCGAAGGCCTGGCCCAATTGGTCGTAATGGTCATGCTGAAGCGCGAAAAAGCGGCCCTTAACCGTGACGTGATTTTCCTGGCGGTCAGTGACGAGGAAGCCGCCGGAACTGGCACGGATTGGATGATCGCCCACCAGCGCGACCTGCTGGGGAATGCAGAATTTCTGATTAACGAGGGCGGGGAAAACCTGCTGGAGAACGGGAAGGTAAAGTACATTGGCGTGGACGTCGGCGAGAAGTCACCATTCTGGCTTCATGTAACGGCACATGGCAGGCCTGGCCACGGATCGCGTCCTATTCCAGATTCGGCGCCGAACCGGCTAGTGAAGGCGCTGGATCAGATCATTACCTATCGCACTCCATTTAAAGTTCTGCCTGTGGTGGAGGAATTTTTGCGGGTCATGGCGCCGTATGAGCCTCCGGAACGGGCTCGCCAGTTCCAGAATATCCAGCAAGCACTGCAAGACAAGAGTTTTCAGCAAGAGGTCGAGCACGACGAATCGCTCAACTTTCTTCTTCGCAACACGATTTCATTAACCATGTTGGGCGGATCGCAACAGACGAATGTGATTCCACCGGAGGCATGGGCCAACGTTGATGTCCGATTGCTGCCGGGTGAAGATCCGAAAGAGTTCCTGGAATCCATCCGCCAAGTGGTGAGTGATCCTCAGGTGAGCGTGGAACCGTTGAATGCTGAGTTCCGCAAGGCTAACTACTCTCCCACGGACACGGCTTTGTATAGCGCGATCCGGCAAGTGTCGTCGCATTATTTTCCGGGCACTCCGGTGGCTCCGCGGTTGACCAGCGGGTACACCGAAAACCAGCGCTACCGTCCGTTGGGAATCAATGCCTACGGATTCTCTCCTTACACCGCGACGGCGCAAGAGGGCAGTACAGAGCACGGGAATGATGAGCGCATACGGGTGGAAGAGGTGCGACGCGGTTACCGAATACTGTATGACGTACTGACGCTAGTGGCAGGACGATGAGCAACAAACGGCAAATTTAAACTTTTCGTGCATTCTGCACTCAAAAGCGTCGCTCATCGGCCGTGGCCTTTGCCCGCCGGGCCGTGGATTATGGCGCAGACCTGGCACGATTTGTTATTCGCGCATTGGCCGGTAGAGTCTGCGGTCTTGAGGAAGCTGGTTCCGCAAGGGCTGGCGTTGGATACCTTCGACGGCCGGTGCTGGATCGCGGTGACTCCCTTCCACATGAGTGGGATTCATCTTCGCGGACTGCCGCCACTGCCGGGACTGTCACGTTTTCCCGAGCTGAACGTCCGCACCTACGTGACCCTCGACGCCAAGCCGGGCGTCTACTTTTTCAGTCTGGATGCCGCTAATGCTTCGGCTGTGTGGGGCGCAAGGACCTTCTACCACTTACCTTACTTTCTCTCGAACATGTCGGTGGAGACGCGCGAGCAGTGGGTGAGGTATCTCTGCCGGCGTAAACAGTCGAACACGGAATTTCATGGTCGATATCGACCGGTTGGGTCAGTCCAATTCCGGCAAGAAGGCACCCTGGAAGCCTGGCTGACCGAGCGCTACTGCCTTTACAGTGTGGGCAGAGGACATGTGTATCGGGCTGAGATACACCATCAGCCATGGCCGCTGCAGGACGCTGAAGCTGAGATCGAGATTAATACGATGGCCGCTTCCTGTGGTATCGCACTATCAGGAAGGCCCTCGCTCTTGCATTTTTCGCGAAAGCTGGAGGTTCTGGTCTGGCCGCCTCACCGAGTACGTTCCGCTTGATCACCAGCATTCCTTTCAGGGCTTTCTCGAGTTAAGCAGCTCAGCTGGCCAGCACTGGAGTTTTGTTGCGAGCCTCTCTGCCTTCCCATATTCTCAATTTAAGTCATGAATGGTCCTGAAGAACTCCTCCTGGAACTATTTGCCATCTTTGTCGCGGCCAAGGTGCTGGGAGAGGTATTCGAACGTCTGAGCCTATCCGCCGTGCTGGGCGAGATCCTGGCGGGGATCTGCCTGGGGCCCTATGCGCTGGGCTGGATTCATCCCAGCGACACGCTGCAATCGATGGCGGAGTTGGGGGCCATCTTCGTGCTGTTCAGCGCCGGCTTGGAAACCAGCCCCAAAGACTTGATAGGCGTGGGTAATAAGGCGCTGCAGGTCGCGGTGGCAGGCGTTATCGTGCCTTTTGTCCTGGGCTTTGGGTATATGAAGCTCCGCGGAGACGCTACCCGGGAAGCTGTGTTCGTAGGCGCGGCTATGGTAGCCACCAGCGTAGGCATCACCGCGCGCGTCCTGAGTGACCTGCGCGTACTCGCGACCCGCACCGCGAAAATTATTATGGGCGCAGCGGTTTTCGACGACATCCTGGGTATGGTTTTGCTGGCGGTTGTCGCCGGTCTTGCGTCAGGGAACGGGCTGGGATGGCTGCATCTCGGTGTGCTGACCGCTGAAGCCGCAACATTTGCGCTGTTCATGATCTTCATCGCTCCCCGGATTGTGCGGCGCATGCAGCCGCGAGTTGAGCATCTGTCCACACAGAATGCTTCGCTGGTGGTTGCGCTTGCCTTGTGCCTGTTTCTTTCCTGGCTCGCAGCCAAGATCGGAATGGCCGCCATCATCGGCGCATTTTTTGCCGGTTTGATGTTCGCCGATTATGCTCCAGAGTGGAACCTTATACCGAGAGTGGGCGGCATTACGGAATTCCTGGCACCTTACTTTTTCTTTACCATTGGCTCACGTCTGAACCCGCAATTGTTCACGAACAAGGTGCTGGACGCGGCAATCATCGTGTCTCTGCTTGCAATTGTTTCCAAAGTAGCAGGATGCGGGCTGCCTCTCCTGCGCGAAGGGCGGGCGACAGTCCTGCGAGTGGGATTTGGCATGATGCCGCGAGGTGAAGTCGCGCTGATCGTCGCCCTGGTCGGCTTGCAGTCGCAAATTGTTACCCCGACGATCTATGCCATTGTGGTTTTCATGACGGGTATCACCACCCTGCTGGCTCCGCCCATATTGCGTTATCTGTTCCAGGATGAGGCGCGGGAATCCGAAGAACACGCCAATGCTGCTCACGTCCATTTATAATTCCGGGTTTCTACCGCAAGGAGAGATCCATGTCCCTCGCAGGACGACTGGCGTTGGTGACGGGTGCATCCCAAGGTATTGGGCGGGCCTGCGCTGTGCGGTTGGCAAGCGCAGGCGCTGCCGTGGCGGTCGCAGCTCGCAATCAGGAAAAGCTTGATGAACTGGTGAACGAGATCAAGTCGAGCGGTGGAAATGCCGCAGCATTTCCTCTGGACGTTTCTGATGAAGACCAGATCAAGAGCACGTTTAAGTCGGTGCTGGGAAAGTTCACCAAGATCGATATCCTGGTGAACAACGCCGGAATCACACGGGACCAGCTAGTCATGCGGATGAAGCGTGCGGACTGGGACATGGTCCTCAACACGAACCTTACATCAGCGTATTGCTGCATTCAGCAAGTCATCGGTTCGATGCTTAAGCAGCGCTGGGGACGGATCATCAACATAAGTTCGATCTTCGGGCAGATGGGACAGGCTGGACAAGCGAATTACGCTGCCTCGAAAGCAGGCCTGATTGGACTGACCATGGCCATTGCCCGGGAAGTCGCGTCGCGAAGCATTACTTGTAACGCGGTGGCGCCGGGGTTCGTCCAAACGGCGATGACTTCGGGACTTCCGGAAGATCTCAAGCAGACAGCACTGAAGCTGATTCCGCTGGGGCGCATCGGCACGCCAGAAGATGTAGCAAACGCGGTGGCGTTTCTTGCATCGGATGAAGCGTCCTACATCACCGGGCATGTGCTGAACGTGAACGGAGGCATGCTGATGGGGTAGCGCGGGCCATCTCCGGTCTCTCAATTGTGCATGCGGAATCTCCGCGGCAGATTGCCCTGGCTCGCGAACTGTTTCTGGAATATGGGAAATCCCTCGGATTCAATCTTTGCTTCCAAAGCTTCGATGAGGAACTCGCGGGACTGCCGGGGGACTATGCCCCGCCTGACGGCCGATTGCTGTTGGCGGAATACGACGGCGCCCTGGCCGGATGTGTCGCCCTGCATAAGCTTGAGCTGCATGTGTGTGAGATGAAGCGGTTGTACTTGCGTCCGCAATTTCGCGGCAAGGGCGTAGGACTGGCGCTGGCTGAAGCTATCATCTGGGAAGCCCGCGCCATCGGATATCGTCGCATGCGCCTCGATACTGTCGAGCCGGTCATGCAGGCTGCTGTGGCAATGTATCGTCGCCTGGGATTTACGGAAATTGCGGCCTATCGTCCGAACCCAATCCCAGGGGCGATGTACATGGAACTGGAACTCTAACCTCAAGTCCATCTTTTAAATAGGAGTGCGATATGAAAGTTCTTTTGTTGATCCTCACATTACTCTTTGCCATCTCCTCATTCGCGGCTACCGGCAAGTCCGTCTCTTACAAAAGTGGTGACGAGACTGTGCAAGGCATGCTGTACACACCAAGTGGCAAAGGTCCGTTTCCGGGCATTATTGTCATCCACGAATGGTGGGGACTGAATGACTGGGTAAAGGAACAGGCCTCGAAACTTGCTGATCAGGGATATGAGGCGCTGGCGGTTGATCTCTACCGTGGAAAAGTTGCGACCACGCCCGATGAAGCCCATGAATTGATGCGTGGAGTGCCGGAAGACCGCGCTACTCGCGACTTGCATGCTGCTTTTGAGTTTCTGAAATCTCAATCCAACGTAAAGAAAGACCGGATCGCATCCATCGGCTGGTGTATGGGCGGAGGGTACTCGCTCGATGTGGCGCTTCAGGAGCCGACTTTGACCGCTGCCGTGATCAACTATGGCCACCTTGCGGTGGACACCGATTCGTTGAAGAAGATCAATGCGTCGATACTGGGCCTTTTTGGAGGACAAGACCGCGGTATCCCGGTGGATGACGTCAAGAAATTCGAGCAGACCTTGAAGCAGTTGGGCAAGAAAGTCGAAATTGTTATTTATCCCAAGGCCGGACATGCCTTTGAAAATCCCAATAACAAAGATGGGTATCGGCCGGATGATGCCGCCGACGCCTGGAAACGCACCACCAAGTTCCTTGCGGACACTTTGAAAAAATGATGAACCTCAATCTTTAATTCCGAAAACTTCCGGCGAGTGCTGAGCGCTATCGATTTACGCGTCTTCACTTTTTTCCGCGAGTGAGCATTGAATTTCCACTTGCCAGAAGGTACTACTCTGGTTACTATTCGAGCCATCCACGGGAGCCTCACTTGGAAGTTTTTTCTATGAACATCGGCGAGACCATCCGGAACTTCCGGTTACACCGGGGGATGTCCCAGGGAGACATTGAAAAGCGCACCGGCCTGCTGCGCTGCTATTTGTCACGGGTGGAGAACGGGCACACCATCCCTTCGCTAGACACACTGGCTAAGATCGCAGGCGCGATGGAACTGCCTCTTTCCCAGTTCTTCTCGGAATCAGGACACAGCAATGGCAACAAGGGGTTGCCCCAACTGTCGGACGATGAACTCCGCTTCCTCAGTCAGATTCGCCGCTACTCCGTAAGTCTGAACGACAGCGACCGCAAGCTGGTGCTGGCCATGGTTAAGAAAATGGCGTCGAATGCGGTGAAGTAAGTAAGGCAGCATTCAGCACTCAGCCGTCAGCACTCAGCTACAGCACTTAACTACAGCACTTAGCATTTGGCACTTGGCATTTAGCCACGCCAGGTCCCGCCTTGTTCCCTTTCCTAAATCGTTGAGCTGAATGCTGAGTGCTGACTGCTGAGCGCTGTTTTTGAGTACTTTCGTTCTATGCCCTCTTGTGCCCAACGGGAACCTCCTCTGGTGGTCCTCTAAGCCCTACACTATCTGCTGGAGAATTTGTGACCATCGACGAAGAATTGAACTTACTCGATACACAACTACGCCGGTTGAAGATCGAGTACGAGATCTACTTCAGCAATCCCACGAAAAGGCCGCCCACCGACGTCGAGTGGAAGGTACTGAGCTTACTGCGCAAATTCAGCGATGGGACACGAATGAGTTTCTCGCAGCGTTACCGATACAACGAAATTGCACAGCGCTATGCCGTCTATAGCGATCTGTGGCGAAAGAAAGCCCGCATCCGCGAGGAAGGCTACCGTCGTCCTCAGGATGCACTACTCTCGGTGCAGGGAGTTCGTCCGGAAGAGCATGAGCCAGAACACAAAGTATACGGAGTGGGACACAAGTCATCCCAAGAGCAGCCATTTGCAGTGGAATGGTCGGACGCTCGCGCCGAGCACGATCAAGTAGAGAAGCTCTACAAGGTGCTCACGGAGGCCAAGAAAAAAGCGGGCGAAACGGTTTCCGGCAATATCGACAGCTTTACCACGTTCGTACAAAAGAAGACCAGCCAGATCCGGAAACAGTACAAATGCGAAAAGGTCGAGTATTCGGTCGAAGTGCAGGACGGCCAGGTGAAGCTGAAAGCCAAGGCAAAGGTTTAGTGTCATTCCTCGCTCCAGCTCTGTTATCTACCCTTTGACACTCCACTCTGCTGATAGAATTTTGGGCTGCCTATCCCAGGCACTTCATCTCCAGCATTCGAGGCCGTGAATGTCCAAAATCCAGCGTGCCATTCTTAGTGTCACCGACAAGACAGGACTAGTTGACTTTGCCCAGAAACTCGCGGGAATGGGCGTCGAATTAATTTCGACCGGAGGCACCGCAAAACTGCTGCGCGATTCCGGTATACGCGTAAAGGACATCTCCGAACTCACCGGCTTTCCCGAGATGCTCGATGGGCGGGTCAAGACTTTACATCCCAAGGTGCACGGAGGCATCTTGCACCGGCGTGAGAGCGCCTCGCACCGCACCGCGGTGGCGGAACATGGTATTGAACCGATCGACATGGTAGTAGTCAATCTCTACGCTTTCGAGAAAACCGCGGCCAAGCCAGGGGTTCACTTTGAGGAATTGATCGAGAACATCGATATTGGTGGGCCCTCGATGATCCGTTCTGCGGCAAAGAATTTTCAGGATGTCGCTGTCGTGACGTCACCGGGAGACTACGACACGATTGCAGAGGAGCTGGCCAAATCCGATGGCGAGCTATCCTCCGCAACCAAGTGGCGTTTGGCGCAGAAAGCATTTGCGACTACGGCGGCTTACGATTCCGCCATTGCCTCTACGCTGGAACGGGTCAGCGCGAACGGGCGATTCGAATTCCACACAGAAAGCGGATTCCCGAACACACTGCGCCTTTCTTTCAACAAAATCACCGATCTCCGTTACGGCGAGAACCCGCACCAAAAAGCTGCAATGTATTCCGATGGCTCCGCTGCCGGCGTGGCGAACGGGCGACAGCTTCAGGGGAAAGAGCTCTCTTACAACAACATTGTGGACTTGCAGGCGGCATGGGATCTGGCTCAAGAATTCGAGGAGCCGGTTTGCGCCATTATTAAGCA
>DATHJP010000560.1:0-2231 GCA_035489695.1 Terriglobales bacterium | reverse complement strand
CCTGGTATAAGGAAGAAGTATATCGCAGGCGCCAGCAGATGATTTGGCTCGCGGCGAGTGCCGCTTGGACATTGCTGCTGCTCCTGTTCCTTGTCCCGGCTCTTCCTCCGCTCCAACCCACGCATCGCATCTGGAGCGTTTTGAGTACAGGAGGCATGCTCCTATTTTCGGGGATCATGATGTACTTTATCCGGCAACAACGCGCGCGCTACGAGATGGCAAAGGGAGTCCTTATTAAGATCGAGCAGCAACTAGGTTTGTATGAAAAGAGCCGTCATGTGGACAATGTGTCGTTGTATCCTGAAGATTGGCAGACAGATTGGCGGCGTGATCGCAGTGAATGGGTCTATCATGGCATTATTCTTTTGATGACGAGTCTGCTGGCTCTGGCCCTGCTGCTTCGCTAAGCGCATTCATGCCGCAGCTCGCCCTGCTTCTGACGACGGTCATCTGGGCCGCCACCTTTCCCGCCACTAAAGTCGCACTTCAAGAAGTCCCCCCGATCGCATTTCTTTTTCTTCGTTTTCTGGTGAGCACGGTCACGATCGGCGTCGTACTGATCCTGTTGAAACAACCCCTGCGCCGGGACAGACGGTCTTTGGTACTGGCCGGGATCGCGTCAATCTTCTTAATTCTCGGGTATGTGACGCAGACCGTTGGACTCCGCTACACCACCGCGTCGAATTCGGCGTTCATCACGGCCCTGTACGTCGTGTTTGTGCCGCTCTTTCTCGGACGATTTAGTCTTCAACTTTGTATAGCGCTGGGGCTCGCTCTCCTCGGCCTTTGGCTGCTTGTCCACCCATCAACCGCGATGAGCATTGGCGATGTTTTAACGTTCGCGTGCGCGGTGGCATTCGCACTCCATATTATTTCGTTGGAATTTTTCGTGGTCAAAACGACTTTCCAGTCTCTCGCGACATGGCAGTTGGTCATGGTGACCGTTGCGCTGATCCCGATGGCGCTTGTTGAGACGACCCCGCTCCCTGTCTTTGCGCTGACCTCTACCGTCATGGGAGCGCTGGCGATCACGGGAATCCTGGCGACGGGCTTGGCTTTTTTTATACAGGTGTGGGCGCAGCGGCATGTGCCGGCCCAGCGCGTCGCATTGATCTTTGCGCTGGAACCAGCGCTGTCCGCCTGGATGTCGTGGCTCGTGTTGGGGGAAAGGCTGGACGCCACGGGATGGGCGGGGAGTGCGCTGATTCTCGCCGGGGTGTTGATCGGCACCAGGTCGAAAACAGCCCCGCACGATCCTCTGCAGCCGTAGTGAACGGGCGGGGCCGTCTCTCTTTAGAAAACAACTCTCTTGTCGCGAGTACGTGTCGCCTTACGCCGCGACCAGCTTCAGCACTTCTGATAACCCCTGATCCTTGATCACCGGAACGATCTCAATTTGCATGACATCGTTCCAGGCCAGAGCGAACTCGGTCAATGCTTTGGGATCATCACTTTCGAGCAGGTCGTATCCCTGGCTAAAATCCAGTCGTGTCCAGCGCCCAATAAGCTTGGCCCCCTTCGGAGGCTGCCCACCGGTCTTGAGAAAACGGGCAATAGCCTCGTTGCGCTTCTGCTTATCCGGAGTCATCGTGAACGTCAGCATGAACTTCATACCATTTCTCCTTTCGTGCAGGTAGATGTCCCTTTCACCATACTACGCAGTGACCAGGCCGATGGATTTCTATACTTGCTTGGGGCCTTCCCCAAAAAGACCGGCTTGACAACAGGCGTGACCGCGTCCAGAGTTTCGCCTTCACCAGCGCCGGACGGCTTGAGAAGGAGGGTTCCATGCCACCCATTTATTTTCTCGCCATCCTGATGATCGTATTGTCCTCGGTCCCCGCCGCAGCTGTGCAAGCACCGAATGCTGTCCCCACATTTGTGGAGTGGACCGATCCGACGGAGCATGCGTTCAGCGTCAAGGTTCCGCAAGCCTGGAAGATCAATGGAGGTACCAAGTGGCAAGGTCCGATTACGCCACGCGGCTATGTGATAGCGGAGAGTCCGGATGGCAAAATCCGCGTGTTCCTGGATGATCCAGATATCATCGCTCGACAAGTCCCGCATCCCATGTATGCCCAACTGGGATGGCGTGAAGGGATGCGTGTTCAGACGCCAAGCGGCGATCCGCTGCTGATCGCGCGCTTCGAAACCGGCGAGCAATTTGCCAAGCATTACATTGGCTCCAAACTCTGTCAGCAGCCTGAGATCACCGGCAATGGACCACTCCA
>DATHJP010000559.1:0-2053 GCA_035489695.1 Terriglobales bacterium | reverse complement strand
TGCAGCGGCATCAGGTCGAGCTTGGTGTTGGTGATTACCAGCCTTTTGGCCGCAAACATGTTCTTGCACACAACGTGGCGGCGTGCGCTACTGGTGTGCGCAGTGATTCCATTGGGGCTTTTACGCAATGGCTTGCGCATTCTCGTCATATCGCTGCTCTGCGTGCACATTGGCCCGCAGATGATTAATAGCGTTATTCATCGCCGCGGCGGCCCGGTATTTTTCGTCGCTTCACTCGTGCCATTGTTTGTCGTGCTTTGGTGGTTGCGCCGGGGGGACGTGGCAGTGCAACAACGGCGCGCGCCGGAGAATTCGAAATCGATTCCTGCTGATGTTCCGATCGTCTGATTCGAACTTCTGGTCGCGATCGATCTTTGGCATCGCGATTTTTACAAGTGCGTTCCTGCTTTTTCAGGTCCAACTGCTCTTAGGCAAATTTCTGTTGCCATGGTTTGGGGGCACTTCTGCGATCTGGGCGACCTGTCTCCTCTTTTTCCAAGTTTTCTTGCTGGGCGGATACGTATATGCACATCAGATCGCGAGCGCATTTCGCCCCTCGCTTCAGGGTAAAGCGCATCTCGCATTCCTGGCGATCACTTCGCTCTGTCTCGTAGTCGTCTGGTATTTTTGGAGCTCACCAGTCCTCCCTGGGCCTTCCTGGAAACCGGCGCCGGGAGCGGCACCGATCCTGGGAATCGTGGAATTATTATTTATCAGTGTGGGCCTGCCTTTTCTTCTTCTTTCCAGCACCGGGCCGTTGTTGCAGAGCTGGTATGCCCATCTTGATCTTAGCCAGCACAACAAGCCGCCCTATTTTCTTTATGCTTTGTCGAACGCCGGTTCGGTCCTGGGATTATTGAGCTATCCATTTCTTCTCGAGCCGACTTTTCGTCTGAAAATTCAGAGCTGGATCTGGGGCGGTGGCTTTGCGGTTTTCGCATTGAGCTGCGCCGTTTGCGCATGGCGGGTACATCGCTCACGGGCCGAAAAAGCGCATCCTATCGAAGAAGACTTATCGCCGATAGGCGCGACCTCCCGAACTCCGCTGAGACGCTGGTTATGGTTCTTCCTGCCCATGTCCGCTTCGGTCATGCTTCTGGCGACTACCAATCTTTTGACGCAGGATGTAGCGCCGATTCCGTTGCTCTGGGTCCTACCGCTTTGTGTCTACCTGCTCAGCTTTGTCCTCACATTTCACGGACCCTGGTACAGGCGGGCTATCTTTCACCCGCTTTTTGTCATCACCGCCGCGCTCGCGGTGATTTCGTTATTTCGCGGTACTGAGATGAGAGTCGCTTCACAAGTTGTTATATTTCTTTCCGTCCTCTTCGCCGCTTGCATGGTCTGTCACGGAGAGCTGGCGCGGATCAAACCACTGGCCCGACATCTTACTTCATTCTACCTTCTGCTGTCGGCCGGCGGAGCGGCCGGAGGCGTTTTTGTCGCAATCATTGCTCCCACTATTTTCCCGACCTATTGGGAATTCCAGCTCGGGTTATGGGCGACTGGTGCGCTTCTGATCATCGTCCTTTTCCTGGACCGGAGTTCATGGCTGCATGATTCGAAGCCGGACCTCTTGATCCCGGTCGGGTTCCTTACCCTTGGACTGGTGCTACCGAAATATCTGGCGCACGCGCACCTGATTGCCCTCCCTCAAAGCTTGCGCTTGGCTTACAACATCGGCCTGGGGGTGATGATATGCGTCTGCGTGTGGCTCGCATTTACCGGTGGGCCAAATTGGGCGCGCCGCAGGAAATTCCGCTGGTCCGAACTAACGTTGGGGACCGGTTTTGTGCTCTTGACCGCAGCGCTCTACCTGGCGCCAGGGGAGCAGGATCCACATGTTCATCGTCTTAATCGTGAACGCAACTTTTACGGGGCCGTGGCCGTCTATGAAGTTTGGGATGAAGCGATGCTCAGTTCGTTTTATGAGTTTTTGCATGGACGGATCACGCATGGCAATCAGTCAAAAAGGGACCGCAAAATGCCCACCTCCTATTACGGCGAAGGCAGTGGAGCGCGGCTTGCCCTATTGACAAATCCGCAACGCAGC
>DATHJP010000558.1:0-2263 GCA_035489695.1 Terriglobales bacterium | reverse complement strand
TCCGGCGTAATTCTTTGAAAGTCTTGCAAGTTCGACAGTGAGAAGCGTCCTTCGAGGTCAATGTCCAGCCAATGGTAGCGCACATCACTTAAGAGGGTGAGCTCGCCGTTGGTGCTGACTCTCCACGTTCCCTTTCCGTTGGTTTGGGTAAAGAACACATTTCCGTTGCGGTCAACGGCGATGCCTGAACCTGGATGAGCCAAAGCGAGGTCCGCGAAGGCGACTGCCACCAGCGCCGTAATTAGGATTGTTTTTTTCGTTTTTATGTCTGCGCCTTCAATGATGCCGTGCGCTTGTTACCGCACCGGGTTGGCCTGAGCGGTCACCCGCTCTGGAGCACCCTCAAAACCGAGCGTGAGAGTTTCCCCTCACACGGCTCAAGCCTTTCATCATTCAATCAAGAATGTCCCGGTTCGGCAAGCCCGTCATGAAGATCGCCTCGTGCCTGATGCGACAGCCGCTTACATTATGAATGGATTGTCTCTGGGGTGACTGCATGAGTTCCGGGACCACCCCGCGGCCTCGGATCGCGGCGCTGGAAGGCCCGTGGGGTTGAAGGTTTCAAGGACAAGACTCCACAGTGGCTCGATTGAGTCCGAGTAGGTGTTTAGCCGGACTCCGTTCCCGGGACTGCGCTCTCGGGACCGAGTTCGAGACTGCACGATAAGAAACCAAGTCGGAATTCTCGTTTTGAGGGCGAGAAAAACGAAAATGGAAAATTTCCGTGACGGAATTGTTTTTCCTATTGACCGCGCGGGCGTAACAGGTGTTAAGGCATCATTCTGCGAACTCCTCGCTTAAAAACTCATTCCTGCCACTGAATCGGCCACCGCCCCAAGCTTTGCCGGTCCAGTTGGCGAAGCTGCGAATCTTCCAAGCCTCTCGTAACTGCGCCTTCCACAAAGGCGGTCCTTGCATTTCCGTGGCGTAACCAACGTAGGCTCGCCAAATCTGCTCGGTCCCCTTTTGTGGCCGCTCTACAACCATTTCTCGTGCAATTCCCGGCTTCATTCGCCAAATCTCGTTTCGTGGCTCCTCAGAAAACGCCTCCCATCCCGTAGCTGTGCGGATTTGGACACCAGTCGCCAAAACAAAAATCGCAATGGGTTGGCTGGAGGTCACGTGGAACGCCGCTCTCTGTGCCGGGCTATATTTTAGCCGAAAGAAATCAGAGACGACATTCGAGGATGGAGTGGCGACCCCACTTGCAGCGTTCCCAATCTTCTGACGATCGATACGAAGTGCCTTTGCGGTTCGCGACCCGTCGCCAGACGACCAAAGGAATGCAGTCGCGACCGCTATGCCAACCACAACTGATCCGCCAGTGATCAATGTGCGACGAGATTGCGTGCGCATGATGAAACGCCCAGGATCAGCGACCCCGCGCCACTGACGCCCGACATGCAAGAGACACGATCGCTGGGCTCGCTGTATCCGGCTTGTTGGACCTTCTCATTTCTCGTCGCTCAAATCCGATGTGCCAGCATCTTTCGAACTGGCGGCCTCGCCACCAATCTGTGTAAGCGCCGTTTCCGCGGCGTGCCGAACTTCCGGGGCAACATCAGAACATGCCTGTCGCAAAGCCGCCATGCTCTTGCTCGCCCGGGAGGCAAACCGGCCAAGGGCAAACGCAGCCTGCCTTCTCACTGACGGGCTGACATCGCCAAGCGTCCGCTCCAGGCGTGGTATCACTAACGCGGGCTGTTGGCCGAGCTTTCCCAGCGCGTATGCTCCAGCCCTGCGCGCTTTGGGATTGGAATCATCGAGGAGCTTGAACAACTCGGCCACTGTCCCAGACGGGCTATCGGCGGTCATTACGGTCATCACGAGCACATCAACGCCAGCCTGTCGGACTCGGGCGTGCTCACTGTAGAGGGCCGGGCGCAGATATGGGATGACACGGTTGCCCAAGCGGGCCAACGCGCCGGCGGCACGGTCTGCTGAATCGCCCAAGTAATCCGGCGGCTGAGCGCCACGTCGAACCAAGAGGGAGACCAGCCCAGGAGCCGCAGCCACTGCGTGCTCCCCCATTATCTCGAAACCCTTCTCAGCCCGCTGCCATCTCACTGACGCAGGCGTAAACCGGACCTCGACAAAAGTTTGCTTTCGGGCGAGTTCGACCGCCCGTACTCTAAATGCCGAGTCGGATGCCTCCAGCATCGGAGCCAATCGGACGGCCGCTTTGGCTCCCATGCGACGAAAAGCCGTGATTGTCTGGACGTTCGTTACTGCGGATGGACTGTCCAAGTCTTCCAACCACTGG
>DATHJP010000557.1:0-10244 GCA_035489695.1 Terriglobales bacterium | reverse complement strand
ACGACCGCTCTTCTTCTCGGCCTTCTCTGTTTTGCCTGATTTATCTGGCACCGAAGACGAACCCTCTTTCCGAACCTCCGCAGACGCGCCCGGATTCTCGTTCCCCGCGGTTCGACACTGGTCTGACATTACGTCACGCAGCTTACACCCCAGAATCAACACTAGAAAGTTACCGAAGTCATTGCACTTTCAGGGTTAAACGCTTCGGAATCATGGAATTGCGGGGAGGAATGGACACACTGTGACGGCGCTCACAGCATATTTTCTGCTTAGCAGTCAGCATTCAGCAGTCAGCATTCAGTCAAAACAAGAAGGTGGCTTCCCTTGAAGGATTTTCGAGATTTACAAGTGTGGCAAAAAGCGCATCGCCTGACTCTCGCAGCCTATGCAGCGACATCTACGTTTCCTCGGGAAGAAATGTATGGATTGACCAATCAAATTCGTCGATGTGCCGCCTCCGTTGCAGCGAACATCGCCGAGGGTTGTGGCAAACGAGGTAATCCGGAGTTTCAACGCTTCCTAAACATTGCGAGCGGATCCGCCAGCGAGCTGGAATATCACTTTCTTCTAGCCCGCGATCTCGGTTTCGTTAGCGATTTGGATTACAGCAAGCTGAACGTGGCAGTGGTTGAAATCAAGCGGATGCTTGCATCCTTAGTCCGCAAAGTTGAAGCAGATCGTCGAGCAGGATGAGTACTGGTGTGACGAATGTTGAATGCTAGCTCTGAGTGCTGAATGCTGAGTGCTGATTGCTGCCCTCAGAACTTCGTTACTTCCGTAAAATTAAACTCCCCCACTTTCATCGCCGGCACCACCATATCGAAGGACTCCTCACCGCTGGCGCGCACAGGGGTGCCCATCTCTTCCACATTCGAAAGCATGTGAATCAAGCTCTGGTTGAAGCGAAAGTTGCGCACGCCATACTGGATTTTGCCGTCTTTTACATAAAACGTCCCATCGCGTGTCATGCCAGTAAGAATTTTTTCATACGGATCCACTTCGCGGATATACCACAACCGCGTCACCAGAACTCCCTGCTCGGTCGAGCCAATCATCTGGGCCACAGTCTTAGGATCTCTCCCACCAACAAACACAATATTCATTGGAGCTTCCCCCATTTCGTTGGGGATAGGGAATCCGTGCCCGGTAGGCTCGATGCTTCCCACCTTGTCCCGGTACTCAGACTTCTTCATCTTCTCCGCAGTCGCGCGGGCATAGACCAGCCCTTTCACCACTCCTTTCTCCACCAACTGCACCCGTTGCCGCCGCATCCCTTCCCCATCAAAAGGTGCGCCCGATTGCAGCGGATGTCCGACGTCATCCCAGATATCGATGTTCTCTCCGAATAGTTTCGTGCCCACGCGGTTGTTGAGAAAAGATCGCTGGTCGAGAATAGCCAGCCCGCCAAAGTCGTAAAACATGAAACCAACAATATCCAACACCGCTGCCGGCTCCAAAATCACGGTGTACCTCCCCGCTGGAATCTCGCGCGGCCCCGCCGATTCAAACGCCTTGCGCGCAGCAATTTCCGCCAGCGTGACCGCGTCCAGGTGAGCTACATTCGGAGAATTCGCTTTCTGCCATCCCGAAGAATCTGCGGCCAGCATAGTGACCGACACTTCTGACGAAGTTTGCCGATACCAATCTGCCAACCCACGCGAATTGAATATTCCTTCGACAACTTCCGAAGTCGAAAAGATGCCTGCAGTCGTCAGCTTACGTTTCTGCGCCACTCCCACAATCTTCTTTACCGCCTCAGCGCGTTCCTCCGGACTGATTTCTGCAGTCGCGTCGAAATACCGGCTGGGAATTGGATCTGTTTGTGTGGAGCGGGCGCCCCCGCCCGCTTCCGGCATCGGCAACAGATCGGGATCCGAATGCTGCACCTTCGCCAACTTTTCCGAAGCTGCCACTACGCGCTTCAGACTCTCATCGTCCAATTTGTTGGTGGTAGCTCGAGCCGTACGTCCATCAAAAGCTGCCCGCACCGAGACAACATAATTCTCCTCCGCTACATTCTGATGAATGGTGTTGTTGGCAAATCGGGTCAGCGCCGAATGCCCGCCGTAGATGAGAGCTTCCACCTCGTCCGCACTTGAATACTTTTTTATTTTCCCGAAAACGTCAGCAGCTTTGTTTTTATCTAGCATGTTTATCTAGCAATAAAGGTCGGCGTGTCTGGATAGGTTGCGAGGAAGTCCTACAGACACCTTAGCGGAATCAATAGTACGTAATTGTACGGGTGTGCACGGATACGAGCCTCGACTGCGCCGGTTCGTGACCGGAAGCTGCTTGCCATTGCGATTGCTTCTGCTCGATCCAGTTATCGTAATCATCGTTCCGATATTCCGTCTTACCTTTGCCCACGAGTTTTCCAGAACGGTCGTAATAGGCGCTTTCAATCTGCCGCCCAAACTCGTCGTAACGGAATGTTGTCTTTTGGTACCCCGAGGGTGATTCCCAAATTTGTTCGGTCAGGCGATGCTCCTGATTCATGATCAGAAAGTCGTGAGTCTTGAATGGAGCAAAATAGTTGTGCTGTATGGTTGTCCCGTCCGGTTTGCTTTCGGTCTGGGTAAAAGATCCATCCGGCTCCGCCTGCACACTCAGTTGTCTCACTCCACTTGCAACTCTTTGAATCGTCGCAGCGGCTGTAGTCTTACCATCAACGGTAGTGATGCTTCGAAACACCCCGCTTGTCGGATCAGTGATGTCGGTGGTTTCGGTGACCTGGCCTGCGGGGCTTTCTTGTCGGGTGCGGAAGCCTCCGGTTACGTTGCCGACTTCAGGCAGCAGTTCAAATGTCGTTCTGGTCTTTGCAGCATTCTGGTCATACATTTCATTCTGTGTAATCTCACCACGCGAGTCAAAAGAGCGGATGACGGTCCCATTCTCTTCTGGTACGACACTGGTAGTTTCTATCTTCAAAACCCCGTAGTTACGTGTGATTGTCACGTGTGAGCGCAGAGTCCCGTCGGCTTCATAACGGAACTTCTCGAGCTCATAGCCCTGGGGATCATAAGTACTGACGGTCGAGCCGGCAAGTTTGCCCTTGGGATCGGAGACATACTCGAACTTTTCGGTGAGCACTGTGTGAACCGGGCCATGCAGGCCGTGAACCGGGCCATACAGGCCCATTTTAGCTGCGTCGTTTTTTGGTGATGCGGCTTGAGCAAAGTTGAACGGTGAGACAAGAAGGAGAAACGTGAGCAGGAAGCTTAGCCGTGGCATGGCAGCTCTTGAAAAATCCGCGGACGGTAGTAACTATAACACCATAACTCGAGCCGGGGTTCCCGTCGCCTTGGGATTTCATCGTGGCGTTAGGCATCTTCACGATGATCTCTATCTCTCTGAAGCCCTTCATCCCGGCACAGACCTCTAATGGCTAAATGCTAAGTGCCAAGTGCTGAATGCTGCCTTCAGTTCCCCTTATAAGCTGATCCCACCTTGACGCCCCTGAACCTCGCCGGCGCCGCGCCATGTCCCGTGCCCATCACCTGTTGCGGCTGCCCTTTGCCGCAGTGCGGCGTCCCCCAAAGCACCCATTCGTCACGCGAACAAATCGCATCCATCGCATTCCAGAATTCCGTAGTAATTCCGCTGTAGGAGGGGTTGCGCAGCATGCGGGTGCGTTTGCCGTTCTTGATTTCCCATCCAACTTCGCAGCCAAACTGAAAGTTGTAGCGTTTGTCATCAATCGACCAGGAACGATTGGTCTCCATGTAAATGCCCTTGTCGGTGGAAGCAATGAGCTGCTCGCGCGTCAGCGGCTTTTCTCCCGGCAGAATGCTGATGTTGGTCATGCGGATAATCGGCAGCCGATTCCATCCCTCAGCGCGCAGCGTCCCACCTGAGCGATTGGCGCCGATGGTATGCGCGGTCTCGCGTGATGTCAGATATCCGGTGAACAGTCCGTTGGTGATAATCGGCGTGCACTGTGCCGGAACGCCTTCTTCATCGAACCCAAATGTTCCCAGCCCCGGACCATGTTCCT
This sequence comes from Terriglobales bacterium, assembly GCA_035489695.1. Classification (GTDB taxonomy): domain Bacteria; phylum Acidobacteriota; class Terriglobia; order Terriglobales; family Acidobacteriaceae; genus 40CM-3-55-5. The sequence goes on along the minus strand of DATHJP010000557.1, from coordinate 6,250 downwards.
GGCGCGCATCGGCAACCACGTTCACCAGATCGCTGCCGTAACGAAGCTTGCGCAACTTGTCGAGCGTGAGAAACGACGTCCCCGCGAAGTTCGCTTCCATACCCAGCACGCGATCAAGTTCAATGGGATGTCCGACCGACTCGTGAATCTGTAAGCCAAGTTGCGAACCATCCAGAATGATGTCAAACGCGCCTTCCGGACATTGATCCGCTTTCAACAGCGCGACCGCCTCCTCGCCCACGCGCCGCGCGTTCTCCACCAACTTCAGTTCGCCGATCAGTTCATAACCTTTGTTCTGCCACTGCCCGCCGAACGAGTTGGGATACGATCGCTTCTGAATATCGCTCCCCGCGAAGGCGTGCGCCGCGTATCCAACGCCGGTCGTATATTTCGTCTGATGAATATTGCTGCCCTCGGAAGAGACAAACCATTGCTCTTCCCGGCGAAAGTTCATGTTGGTCTCAGCCAGCGTGACGCCTCTCACCGCGCATAACTCAGAATCAATCTTGAGCAGCAAATCAAGATTCTGCTCCACCGAAGTAGTGAACGGATCAATCTGGATCGGGGTGGTCCATTCCGCGCTGACCGCCTTTTCAGGCGCGAGCCGGACTTCGGTCTGCTTCACCCGCGACGATGCGCGAGCAATCTCCACCGCGCGTGCCGCGGTCGTTTCAACAGCCGAGCGACTCAGATCGTCGGATGCAGCGTATCCCCAGGCCCCATCGGCAATGACCCGCACGCCTACTCCCAGTGACTCCGAATCCGCCGCATGGCCAATCTTGCCATTCTTGGTAGCCAGCCCCCTGCTGCGATCATCAGCCAGACGAGCGTCGGCGTAAGAAGCTCCGCGTAGAGCAGCCACGTTCAAGGCCCAGTCAGCAATGTCTTTCATGGCTCGATAAAAAATCTATCACACAGCCAGCCCATCATTAAGGATGACAGTGAATATATAAAGAAGCAGGCTGCACTACCACGTTTGCATGATGGGTGACTGCAAAAAAAACCCCACCCTGTCTCTCCAAAAACAGGAGAGACAAGGGCGGGGCACCCCGCTGTAATCGTAAAGGCGACCCTAACGCTTTTAGAGAAGCCCATCCTTCCCAAAACAGAAACTAATTTTAATTCTTAGGCTCGGGAAGGGCACGACTTCCAGTCGTGCCGCTATAGGCTAATGAGAACGCGGCTTCCAGCCGCTGAGGTCCGCCGTGAAGCCTACTCGCGCGCTTACCCCTCGAGGCACTTATTTCGTAACCTTTTCGACTTGGCAACGCAAACGACTCTTCGTCGTCGAGTCCCATGCAAAACTCTTTTTGCAGACAATGTATGGTTATCGACGACAGGGATGCCTCGAGCTGCACGCCTTTGTCCTTATGCCTGAGCACGTGCACTTGCTGTTTACTCCGGCCTTGACTCTGGAACGGGCTTTGCAACTAATCAAAGGCGGATATTCACACCGATTTGGCTCGGAGTTTGGACGTAGCAAAGAAGTTTGGGAGAGAGGATTTACGGATCACAGAATTCGCGACGCGCAGGATTTTGAGACGCATCGCGAATACATTCATCAGAATCCAGTTGAGCGCAAGATAGTTGAGAATGCTTGCCGCTATCGATATTGCTCTGCTTTCCCCGGATTCAAACTAGATCGCTGGCCCTCAGCGGCTGAAGCCGCGTAGCTTTGATGCCCTGGCGGCACGGCTGAAGCCGTGCCCTTCCCAAGCCATCCCCTTCCCAAGCCGTGCCGCGCCCAGGCCCCACTTTCTGTCGAACTTGACCCCAAAAAAAACGCGGCCGCAAAGGCGCGAAGGGCGCGCACTTCTCTATTAATATCTTTAAAGACCAAGACGTTCGGGAAGGGCACGACTTCGAGTCGTGCCGCTCAGGCTGATGGAAATGCGGCTTTTAGCCGCTGAGGTCGGTATAAAGCGAAAGCCCCGGCAGTCATCCTGGGCTCAACAGTTACCAATCGGTACGCTGTCTATCAAACTCGACCTTAACTATAGCAGACCATAGAAGTTGAGTCGAGAGGTCTGCGGAGGACGACGGACTTGAACCGTAATGGCTGACGAGGCCACTCGACTGTTTGACAGACAGCGTCCAGTACCCACTGCTCGCGCGCCCCTGACACCCCACGAAAGTAGCTAGTCCCGAAACCTTTCCCGAAATGGGAAGCGTTCCTGTCTTGTCCACCGCCTTTTTACTTATCCAGGTAATACTGCACAGATGTAACCACCCTCACAGTCTTCATCAAACTGCTGTCGGCGGCATAAGCGTCGCCCCCTTCACCAGTGCCGCTGCCCTGATCGGCGGGCAAGATCGAGAAAACGCCCTGATTGGCCTGGCGAATGGATCCCACTTTGCTCCCTGAATCGGAGGCGAAGCGATCGGCGGCGGCGCGGGCGTTGCGAGTGGCTTCGGTGATCATGTCGGGCTTGATGGAGTTCAGCCCGGTAAATTTGTAAGTCAATCCTTGGCCAGGGACGCCGTTCTGATTGCTGTTCAGTACAATGCCTTTTTGCAACAACTGCATAGTTTTCTGCGCGGCGTCTGCCACCTGATCGACACGGGACGTACGCACCGTAATTTGCTGTTCGACGATATAGCGATGCGGCGCCCGGTTGTTGCCGCCTCCGTATTCGTTGGCCTGAGTGTCCACTACGCGGACCACGCCCAGCTCGATTTCAGATGACTGAATTCCCTGCTGATCGAGAAACTGCAGAATGGCTTTCTTGTCGGCTTCGGTCTTGGCGTAGACCAAAGACAGATCGTCTCCAGCTTCCTTATAACTGAGCGCCCAAATAGCGAGGTCGGATTTCACTTTGCGCTCCACCAGCCCTTTGACCGTCACATAGCGGTCGCTAAGCCGTGTGGCCTTGATCTGCGCTCCCAGCGCCCAACCGCCGATGATCAGGCCCAGGGCGAGGAGGAGTCCGAGGAGAGCGGTGCTGCGGATTTGAGTGTCGACCATGGGAAGAGTTTCTAGTGTCTAGTATCTGGTTTCTGGTTTCTGGTTTCTGGTGAACGGGTGCCCCATCCTTTTCGCGTTCTTTGCGAAAGGGTGGGGGGCTTCTGCGACGCACTGAAGGCCAATCCCTGCCTCACGTATGCTGAGGTATAGTTAAAATCACATGGACAGCGCCAAGCAACAAGCCCGATTACTCCTGCGCAAACTCCCCGAGAACTGTTCCCTTGAGGACATCCAGTACCACCTATACGTCCTCGAAAAGGTACGCTGCGGACTCGATGATGCCCGTGCGAAAGACACTATCTCCCAAGAAGAAGCGGAAAAGAGTCTCAGCAAATGGCTCACCGAGTAGTCTGCACCGCCTCGGGGGCTAAAGCCCGAGCAGTGGGAGAGTCCTTATCGCAGCGTTAAAACGCTGCGCCACCCAAGATCAAAGTTTGCGCCGAGCTGCGTTGGCTAAATGCCAAGTGCTAAATGCTAAGTGCCGCTCTTGCGATGCTGAATGCTGAGTGCTGACTGCTGAATGCTGCCCTACGTTCCCTCACTCCACCCCGCCAAATACTCTTCCTGCTCCGGAGTCAATTTATCGATCTTGATTCCCATCGACTCCAGTTTCAGCTTCGCCACTCGCTTATCCAGATCCTCAGGCACTCGATAGACTTTCTTTTCCAGCGTCTTGTGATTCTTGACCATGTATTCGACTGAGAGCGCCTGGTCGGCGAAGCTCATGTCCATCACTGACGGGGGATGTCCTTCGGCAGACGCGAGGTTGATGAGGCGGCCTTCGCCCAGCAAGTTGATTTTGCGTCCGTCCTTCAACGAGTACTCTTCGACGAAGCTGCGGGTGGTGCGTTTCGAAGAAGAGATCTTTTCCAGCGCAGGGATATCGATTTCGACATTGAAGTGTCCGGAGTTGGCGATGATCGCGCCGTTCTTCATGACGTCATAGTGTTCTTTAGTAAGCACGCTCTTGTTTCCGGTGACGGTGCAGAAGACATCGCCAATCTTGGCTGCTTCGTTCATCGACATTACACGGAAGCCGTCCATCACTGCTTCCAGCGCTTTGGTGGGATCGACTTCGGTGATGATCACTTCCGCGCCGGCGCCGCGTGCACGGCTCGCGAGTCCGCGCCCGCACCAGCCATAGCCGGCGACTACGAACTTCGATCCTGCCAGCAAGAAGTTCGTGGCGCGAATGATGCCGTCAATCGTGGACTGCCCCGTACCGTAACGATTGTCGAACAAGTGTTTGGTGTCGGCATCGTTGACCGCAACGATGGGGAAACGCAACATGCCTTCCTTGGCCATGGCGCGCAGGCGAATTACGCCGGTCGTTGTCTCTTCAGTTCCGCCGATCACGCCGTCCAGCGCGTCTTCGCGCTTGGTATGCAGGACGGTGACCAGGTCGGCGCCATCGTCCATCGTGATATGCGGCTTGTGATCGATGGCAGCCATGATGTGGTTGTAATAGCTGTCACTGTCCTCTCCCTTGATGGCGAATACGGGAATGTTGTATTCGCGCACCAGGCTGGCAGCTACGTCGTCCTGCGTGGAAAGTGGATTCGAGGCGCAGAGCACTACGTCGGCTCCGCCATCCCGAAGCGCAATCGCGAGGTTGGCGGTCTCCGCGGTGACATGCAGGCAGGCGGAAATACGCACTCCCTGCAACGGCTGATTCTTGATGAATTCCTTGCGGATGATTTGGAGAACTTTCATCGACTGGTTGGCCCAGTCAATGCGTTTCTTCCCCATATCAGCAAGTTCGAGATTTTTAATATCGCAAGGTACTTGTGTTGGCGTCGTCGACATACTTCTCCAGTAGCGCAATAAGATTTAAGTGCGAATGAACGTTCTACAACTCAGAATACACGAAACAGTCAGGGGGAATAATGCTGGGTTTGCCTGCGCAAGTTGTCATCCGGAGCGATAGCGAAGGACCTTACGGACGCGAACATCTCGATTGCAGACCGCAGGATTGCGCCAGACGCGGGCAGGTCAATGAAAGACCCGCCCACACCTGGAAAACTTACCTGCGGACTCCCTGCCCGACCGTCTCCCGCACTCCTGCATCGCTGGCCAGTTTTTCGGCCTTGTCCGTGGCTTCCCACGTGAAATCCGGATCAACGCGGCCGAAGTGTCCATAAGCAGCCGTCTTTTTATAAATAGGACGCCGCAACTTCAGCGATTCAATGATGCCCTTCGGCGTCAGCGCGAAATGCGAGCGCACCAACTCTGAAAGCTGTCCCGGATCGACTTTGTTCGTACCGAAGGCTTCGACTAGAACACTGACAGGCTCAGCCACGCCGATTGCGTAAGCCAGCTGAACTTCGCAACGATCTGCCAGGCCCGCAGCGACGACATTCTTGGCAACATAGCGCGCCATATAGGCCGCCGAACGATCAACTTTAGTCGGATCTTTGCCGCTGAAACATCCCCCGCCGTGACGCCCCATGCCTCCGTAGGTATCCACGATGATCTTTCGTCCAGTCAAACCAGTGTCGCCCATCGGACCACCAACAACGAATCGCCCCGTAGGATTGATGTGATACTTGGTATCGGCATCGAGCATGTGCGCCGGAATGACGTGCTGAATCACGTGCTGCAACACTTCAGCCCGCAGCTTCTTGTTGTCCACCTTTTCGGAATGCTGTGTCGAAACCACCACCGCATCCACCCGCACCGGCTTATGATTCTGGTCGTATTCAACCGTAACTTGTGACTTTCCATCCGGCCGCAGGAAATCCAGTTGCCCACCTTTGCGCACTTCCGCTAACCGCTGCGTCAATCGATGCGCCAGCAAAATCGGCGTAGGCATAAGCTCCGCATTCTCATTACTCGCATACCCAAACATCATTCCCTGGTCGCCGGCGCCACCGGGGTCGACCCCCATGGCGATGTCGGGGGATTGCTCGTGGATGGAGCTGATTACGGCGCAGGTTTCGTGATCGAAGCCGTACGTAGCGTCGGTGTAGCCTACCGACATTACCGTGCCGCGGACGATGGCGGGGAAATCTACATAGGCTTTGGTGGTGATTTCGCCGGCGATGAATGCGAGGCCGGTGGTTAATAGCGTTTCGCAGGCGACGCGGCTGCCGGGGTCTTCGGTCAGGCAGGCGTCTAGGATGGCGTCGGAAATCTGGTCGGCGATTTTATCGGGGTGGCCTTCAGTCACAGATTCAGACGTAAAAAGATAACGGTTTCTTGGCAAAGCTGCTTCTCCTTCAATCATCAACAATTTAGATTTGGAATCCGGCGGGTATCAAAACCCAAAGTTCACGGAAACAGCGT
>DATHJP010000556.1:0-9992 GCA_035489695.1 Terriglobales bacterium | reverse complement strand
GTCTAATATGGAATCATTCGTTTGATCTTGGGCGTGTCTGCGTCGCTCACCAGGACCGACTTGCCCAATTTACGTTTCCGCTTGTGTGCTTTCGAAGTCAGGATATGGCGCAAATGGGAGTGGCCGCGCTTCACCTTTCCGCTGGCAGTTTTCTTGAAGCGCTTGGCGGCGCCCTTGTGCGTTTTCATCTTCGGCATAAATTCCTCGGTGGTAATTAGCACTCAGCAATCAGCATTCAGCCATCGCAGGTTTGTGCAGATTCTGCTAAGTGGGTGCTTCTACGCCTGGCTGACTCGGCCTTGCGACGACTGCTGATGCTGCTTCTCGGCTGCCTTCTTGGGGGCCAGGATCGCGTGCAGGGTGTTGCCTTCCTGACGGGGGCGAAACTCAACGATGCCTTTTTCGCCGATGTCTTTGATCAGGCGTTCCAGGATCTCGCGTCCCAGGTTGGTGCGCGTCATCTCACGACCACGGAAGAAAATCGTGGCTTTGACTTTGTCTCCCTCGTCGAGAAAGCGCAGCACGTGGTTCTTCTTAGTCTCGTAATCGTGGTCGTCCACATTGATGCGGAACTTTACTTCCTTGACCACGATCACTTTCTGATGCTTCTTGGCCTCGCGTTCCTTCTTTTCCTGCTGATACAGGAATTTCCCATAGTCCATGATGCGGCATACCGGAGGCGTGGCCGTGGGAGAAATCTCGACCAGATCCAGGTTCTTCTCGCGGGCCATTTTCAGGGCTTCAAAAGGAGGCAGGATGCCGATCTGCTTGCCTTCGTCATCAATCACGCGGATTTCGCGGGCTCGGATGCGGTCATTGGTGCGGATAAAACGTTTGTCGATACAATCCTCCGTCAGTGAGCAGGGCGAATGAGATGAAAATTATAACATGGGCGGATGCGCATAACTCATGAGTAACTCTTAGACCAAATGCTGACTGGAGGTTTATACCCACGTGGAAGAGCGGCCCTTCAGGGCCGCGTTGCGAAGGAAATTAGGATTTGGCTTTAGCTCTGGTGGTCGCCGTGCGGGACAACAACTCCGCTGGGGAAAAAGCCCATGTCAAAGGCCGCCAGGCGCGACGCTACAGCGCCGCTCTTAAACATGAACACCATCAAACGGAATTCCCACCAGCATCCCATTTTCCATCGATTCGACTCGTGCGCCTATCCACTGGTTCGCGGCGGGACGTCCTTCGAGGCGCAGTTTCAGATAGTTGTCCGTAAGCGATTCGGTATAGTCCGGAAAGGAATGCCCGTCTACTCCGCTCGACGTCACATCCCGAGACCTTTGGAGGGTAATAGCTTTCACAGTTTTTCCGATGAACGACCGCATAAATGCCAGCTTCTTCTCCGCAGCGATCTCCCGCAGAGTCCGATTCCGCTCGCGCACTACGTGTCCTTGAACCTGATCGCGCATTGCGGCTGCGGGTGTGCCCGGACGCGCAGAATAACTGAAGACATGCAGATAGGTGAACGGAAGGGCTTCGATCATGCGGACAGTTTCGTCAAACTCAGCATCGGTCTCACCGGGAAAGCCGACCATGACATCGGCTCCGATGGCGGCGGTGGGCATGGCAGCGTGGATCTTTTCAATTTTTTCCCGATAATGCCAGGGACGATACTTGCGGTGCATACGCCGCAACACAGCATCGCTGCCGGATTGCATGGGCACATGCGCATGCTTGGCGATGCGGGGAGACTCGGCTTGGAGGCGTATCAGTTCATCGCTCCAATCCATGGGCTCGACCGAGCTGATGCGGAGTTTTTCCAGTTTGGTTTGGTCCAGGATGGCGCGAAGCAAATCTTCGAAACGCGGAGGGTGGGGGCGCCCGCCACACATGTTTCGTGTGAGATCGCGTCCCCAGCGGCCAAGATTGATTCCCGAGATGACCACTTCGCGATAGCCGGCCGCGACCAGCGCATTTATTTCCTGAAGTATTTGAGGCGGCGGTAAGGAACGGCTCTGGCCGCGGACGTAGGGAATCACACAGAAAGAGCAGCGATTATCGCAGCCATCCTGAACCTTGAGGTTGGGGCGAGTGCGCTCGTTGGGAGCGTCGAACACGGGAGCGGCCAGCAGTTCGGTGTGAGCGAAGATATCGGAAACGAATATCGGGCTTCGATCGTGAGTTGCGAGGTTAGTTAGCGGGACGAAGTTGGGAACCCCAACGGCTGAAGCCGGCGCCTTCTCGCGAGTTACGGCACGGCTAAAGCCGTGCCCTTCCCAACCCACTGCGATGTTCCCAGCCTCTGCAATATTCGGAGATGGAGCAATATTCGAAGCCCCTCCAATCCACGAAGGCGCCAAAATCTCTGCCAATTGATGTTTGTGCGAGTTGCCGATGACCTGGCTCACGCCCGGCATAGCGGCGATTTCATCCGGAGCACGCTGAGCGTAGCATCCGGTGACTACGATCTGACACTCGGGATTCTGACGATGGATACGGCGGATGGCGGCGCGCGCATCCTGATCGGCAGCGGCGGTCACGGTGCAAGTGTTGAGCACCACAATCTCAGCTTGCGCCGGAGCGCTGGCGCGTTTGAGGCCGCGCTCACGAAACTGACGTTCAATGGCAGCGCCGTCGGCCTGAGTGGCCCGGCAGCCAAAGTTCTCTACATAGAAACTTGCCACGGTTCTATAGTAACTTAGAGAAGCGCATCGTCGGAGGATCCAGCCGGATAATTCAATTCCTTCGGAGACAGGCGCAGCGATCGCGGATTGAGTTTTTCGTTCTTGCGCTTGCCACTTACCGTATCTACCCTCGAGGTTTGCTATGAAGCGCCGAATTCTGCTGGTGGACGATGATGTCGCGGTTCTGCTCACCCTGAAAGCGGTCCTGGAGATGAATGAGTTCGAGGTAGAAACCGCATCCTCGGGCGCGGAAGCAGTCAAGAAATTGCGTTCCGGCATTTACCAAATGGTGATTACAGACGCGCGTATGGAAACTGAAGATGCCGGATTCCACGTGCTGCGTGCCGCACGGCGGCAGAAATACAATCCCGCGACTGCGTTACTCACCGCGTTTCCACCAGTGGATGGAGATTGGAAGCAGGCGGGAGCCCAGACTCTGCTGGTCAAGCCAGTGGGGACGAAAGACTTATTGCGCCAAATCGAAGCCCTACTGGTAGGCCATGAAGATGAAAAGCGGGGACAAAGCAAATCTCCGCGCCGACAGACTCCCACAGCTCATCGCGCCCGCGGGAAGAGAGTGATCTAGCCAGCTTTAATCAAGATTCAGGCCGTAGCCGCTTGCCGCCGCTGTTGGAAACATTCGCGACAGAAAACCGGGCGGCCCTGGGTCGGCCTGAAGGGGACCGTAGTCTCCTTGCCACATTGCGAGCAGACCGTGCGAGTTTCAACCTTGGCGAAACCCTGTCCCTGCACACGAGGCGTGGCCCCCAGCACAGAGACGCGTTTTGTCTTGCAGGCTTTGCACCGTTTGGGTTCGTTTTTGAACTGTTTGTCGTGAAAGAACAGCTGTTCCCCGGCCGTGAAGATGAAGTCGGCCCCGCAGTCGATGCACTTCAATACTTTGTCCTGGAATTCCATGGAGACGCCCCCTTCAACCAATCCCTACTCAATGCGCTCGGCGGACGAGAGACAGCCGACACTCGTAACCCGCCTGAGGGCGCAGAGTTTTCCCTACTTCCTCAGTTACGTCGCTAAAGATTGACCCTGGGCTCGGCCGGCCATACTGGCAAAAGTATGGATTACTGCTAAATCCCAAACGCGAATGCTGATGAATCGGTACGCCAATCCAAAATGGAAGGCGATTTTAAAAAGGAAGGGCCACCCTTGGGGAGGGCGGCCCAAAGATCATTAGTCCTGCTCTTTGCGAGCTTTCTTCCGGCTGCGCTTCCGCGCCAGCGCTTCTTTCACGCGCTTCTTTTCGCCGGGCTTCAGGTAAAAGGAGTGACGCTTAACCTCCTTGATGATGTCTTCCTGTTGCACTTTACGCTTGAAACGGCGTAGTGCATTCTCGAGGGATTCTCCCTCTTGTAGTCTAACTTCCGCCAACGGACTAACACCCCCAAACTCGTCCCATTTGGACGGGATAGTTATTGCAAGGTTCTGCATACAAGTCAAGAAATATAACCATCTTAGACAGGAAAAATGCGGCTCGCAGCATGAGACGAGATAGTTTGCATTCAGAAAATCAGTTTCAAAGCGATCTGCACTTGACGCGGAGCATAGGCATCGGTGGCCCGCAAAAAGTTTGCCGGCCGTCGGTATTGCGCCGGGAAGTGATTGATTCCAGTCTGGTTATCTACCTGCACGAATTGGCCTGCAGTGTTCAGAAAGCCATCGTCACTGAATTGGACGCGCTGATTGTCACGGTTCAGCAAGTTGAAAGACTCGGCCACCAAATCGAGCTTCACACGGTCGTGAACATACAAACGACGAGTTAGGCGCATGTCGGTGGTGGCGTAATCCGGGCCCAGGAACGCATTGCGTCCAGCTCCGGGAAGTCGATCATTGGTACTGTTCCCGTCCTGATTGGGATCGCCGAAAACTTTTGCATCCACCGGCCGGCCACTGCCGATGGTCACGACTCCGGACATCTTCCAATCGTTGAATATCCGGCCCAGAAAGGTGTGACTGCGACTGAAGGGGCGAGGATCAGCAATCCAGGAGAACGCAAATCGATGGCGCTGATCTGTGACGCTCGGGCCGCGTTCGGCGCTGGTTGCGTAGGAATTCTGCACCGTGACTGGGCGTCCCGCGACCAGCGCATCCTGGCCATCGTCGACTGCATGACCGAAAGTGTAAGCCAGCCGAAAATATAGACCGCTCGTCATCCGGCGACGTAGCGAAACTGTTAGGCCGTGGTACACGCTCGATGCTGCGCTTTCGAAGACATTGATTGCGCCCAGCTGCGAAATCGGACGAACCAAAGGATTGATGCAAGGAGGAAAGGGGCAAGTGAGCGTCCTGGTGAATTGCCAGGTCGAAAAGGTGTCCACGTTGTAGTAGGTGCCCAGAAAGTTGGCTCCGGAATCGTCGTATACCGGATAGGCGACCTCGGTTGGAGGCGGCAGATTGACGTCGCGGGCGCGGATCAGATTTTCACCATGAACGTACATATAGGAAATGCCGGCGGCAAAGCGGTGTGCAACCTCACGTTCAATGTTCAGGCTGGCCTGCTGCACCTTGGGAGTCTGAAAATCGTGCGCGAAGGCCGAAACGTCGCTTGTCAGGTGGGCCGTAATTGTGTCGGGCGGCGCGCAGAAGGTTGTATGCAGAGGACAGTTGACCAGAGGATTGGGATACTCGGGAAATACCAGACGATCGTAGAAGTCAGAATTATTCAGGAAAAGATGGGTTCCGGAAAGACCGTTGTCGGTGGCAACTGACGAAGTGTATATCTGCGGTACACGAGTGTAGAACAACCCATATCCGGCGCGGATCACCAGCGGCCGCTCCTCTCCAATTGAATAGGCGAAGCCCACTCGGGGAGCAATATTATTCGTATCAAAAGGAACTTTCCCGGAGTCCGGCCATAGCGGCGTAGAGGCCAGACCTTTGGTAGTGAAAGTCTGCAAGTCATAACGCACGCCCAGGCTGAGCGCGAGACGGTTGGTGATGCGAATCGTGTCCTGTAAGAAGGCAGCATATTCATTGGTGTCAGGATGAGTTATCGGGGAGCCGAAATTTTGGATGTAGTAGCGTGGAACCTGATGTGCGAAAGCGCGCAAGGGCGTCAATTGAAGACCTGCGATCATGGGATCAAAGGTAAACGGGTTTACTTTGATATCGTCGTAGATATATTCCCCACCAAACAAAGAGGGGAAGTAGTTGTAAGTCCAGGTCATCATGCCGTCGCCGCCAAATTTCCAGGAGTGGCGTCCGCCCTCCAGGCTGAAAGTTTCGGTCAGATGCAGACGGTGCTCAGCAGTTTGGCGGGGCAGGATCGACGATCTCCCAAAACCGTCAATGATGCTGGTGACTTTTGTTCGCACCGCTGACGAGTTGCTGCTGGAATCCTGCAAGTCATGAGAGAACTGGGCGCGCAAATGGCTTACCAGGTGCCAGGAAAGAGAGCTGGTCAGCGCTGCTGAGGCACTCTCGGTGGCAACATCCTCTTCCCCGTTATCACTGACCGCGAAAGACGTCACTGGGCTGGCGGGATCGAAGAAGACGTTGTTTTGTCCGTAGTAGCGAGAAGTGCTGAGCCGGGCAGACAGGTTGTGATGCGGGCTGAGAGAGAAATCCAGTTTGAAGAAGCCGGTGTTGCCCAACAGCTTGGCAGGAAATTCGCCGCCCAGAGTGGAAAGCCCGTCAGCCGCAGAAAAGACCAGTGACTTATCACTGTCTTCGTAATCGCCATGATGCAAAGGTTCTGCACCTTTTTGTGGAGTGACCTTAGAACTTCCGTCGAGGAAGTGGACAACCGTCGGAACGTGAAAGATGTGCTGGTCGAATCCGGCAAAGAAGAATATTTTGTTGCGCCGCAGCGGACCGCCGACAGTAAAGCCAAACTGCTGCTGACGATCCTTGGGCTTGAAGTCCATAAAAGCATGGCGCGCGTTGAAGTCGCTGTCCCGCAGAAAATAGAAACTTGTGCCATGAACGTGATTCGAGCCTGACTTAGTGACCACGTTCACCACCGCGCCGCCGGCGCGTCCCAGTTCCGGGCCGTAGGTGTTGGACGAAACACGAAACTCCTGCACCACTTCGTTGGAAAATTGGTAAGGAGCGCGATAGCGACCACGCGCCTGGGCGAAAAAGCCATTGTTGTTATCGGCTCCATCCACCAGATAGCTGGATTGATAGCCGCGTATTCCGCCAAAGGCGAGGTCGCCATTGGAAGCGGAAGTAAGTCCTCGCGGATCCTGCGTAACGCCCGGAGCGAGCAGAGCCAGATCAGTGAAGCGCCGGCCGTTCAACGGCAATTCGCTGATGGCACGCTCATCGATTACGGCCGAGATGGCGGCGGGTTGAGTTTCAACCAGCGCCGGCTCATCCGATACCGTAACCGTCTCCGTCGATCCCGCAACTGCCAGCTTGAATTCCAACTGGAGCGTGCCGCCAATCTCCACGTGCAATGTGGGTGTGATCTGGGGCGACATTCCCGGGGATACGGCGCGTCCGGAGTAATCTCCCGGCGGTAGCAATTGCAGGACAAACCGGCCTTCAGTGTTGGCGGAATTTGAGTAGCGCAACCCGGTCGCATTGTTGACCACAGCGACAGTCGCGCCCGGAATTCGCCCTCCCGCCTGATCGCTGACGGTTCCGCGAACGGCGCCAGTAGAGGCATCTTGCGCCAGGGCGGCGGTTAGAAAGAGAAAGCAAGCAAGTAAACGGGCACTGCAATGCGACATAGGACTCCCCAGCTATCGATGAATTGAAAGTGTCAGGTGAGTCCAGTGAGGGGGACTACTTTGGTATATCACCGGCAAGCAGGAAAGTCTGTGAGTGATAAAGTTTGTTTTGGAAACTGTTCCGTGTTGGGAATGACCGAAGCCGCCCGAAACTGAGAACCGAGAACTAATATCAAAGAACTAAAGAAACAAACACCCTTAGTCCGGCGGAAGCGCTCATCTTCAACCTTTGAGTTTCTTTTGCACCAGTTCCTCAATCTGTCGAAGAACCTGCTCTTCAGAAAGACACGTGGAGTCAAGAATAAGAGAATCAGCCGCAGGTGCAAGGGGAGAGGCCGTGCGAGTACGATCACGCCGATCACGTTCGCGCAGCTCAATAGGGGATTCCGCAGCCACTCCGCGTAAATGCTGCTGCTGTAATCGCCGCTGCTCACGGACCACGGGATCAGCGTCAAGAAATACCTTCACGTCAGCGTCAGGAAAAACCTTGGTAGCGATGTCGCGGCCTTCCATCACCACACCACCGCCGGCTCCCATTTCGCGCTGCCGCAGCACCATCCATTCCCGCACTTTGGGATGAACCGACACGCGAGAGGCGCCTTCGGTCACGTCAGTCTCGCGCACACGCTGAGTGACATCGCGCCCGTCCAGCAAAACGCGGTTCCCGCCCATGGCCGGTTCGAGCTGGATTCGCGAATTATGCGCCAGGTTTACCAGCGGCGCTTCTTCGTCGAAGGATGCGTCCCATTCAATCGCCTTGAGCGCCAGAGCGCGGTACATCGCTCCGCTTTCCAGGTTGACATAGCCCAACTTGCGGGCCAGGCGCGAGGCAATCGTGCTTTTGCCGGCGCCAGCCGGGCCATCGATGGCAATGATCAGTTTGCGGGGTTCAGTCATTGGAAAGCTAATGATTGTACACGCGGCGGATAGGAAGGAATGTGTGGGTGGCAGAAGATTCAGACGATGAAGGGCGCAGCCGAGCTGCGCCCTGTGATTCGTCCTTCAGCGATGTTTGATGAACGCGCCGGTTTGTAGTTCGGCCATTGCCTGGCGCAGCTGTTCTTGCGTGTTCATCACAATCGGGCCATACCATGCAACCGGTTCCTCGATCGGCTTGCCTGAGACCAGCAGGAAACGGATACCCTCGTCGCCGGCCTGGACGCTGATCTCGTCACCGCGGTCGAACAACACCAGCGAGTGATTGCTGACGTCGTACACCGGAGCGGCGCTTGGTTCCGCTGCTTGCTCGGTTAGAACCGCGCGGGGTTTCGAGGAGTCGCGGAACGTGCCGGAGCCCGCGAACACGTAGGCAAAGGCGTTGCGCGTGGTCTCTATCTTGAGCCGCTTTCGCTGGCCCGGAGCAACTGAGATATCGAGGTAATTCGGATCCGCGGCCACACCTTCCACCGGTCCCTTCTTGCCCCAGAACTCCCCGCAGATGATACGCACGCGAGTGCCATCATCGTCGGTGACCTCAGGAATCGCACTTGCTGGAATGTCCTGATAGCGTGGATCAGTCATCTTCAGCGATGCAGGCAGGTTGGCCCAGAGCTGGAAGCCGTGCATGCGTCCCTGCGGGTCACCCTTTGGCATCTCCTGGTGAAGGATACCGCTGCCGGCGGTCATCCATTGCACATCGCCGGCGGTCATCTTTCCCTTGTTGCCGAGACTATCGCCATGCTCGACCGAGCCGGCGAGCACATACGTAATCGTCTCGATCCCGCGGTGTGGATGCCAGGGAAATCCCGCCAGATAATCTTGCGGATTCTCATTGCGAAAGTCGTCCAGCAACAGAAACGGATCGAAATCCTTGGTCTTGCCGAAACCGAAGGCACGTTGCAGCTTGACGCCCGCGCCTTCGATGGTGGGCGTGGTTTGAATAATTTGTTTAACTGGTCGGAGTGACATATTTTCCTTTCTATGCCAGACAGCATACGGGTTGGACGTGTGCCGTGGCGGATCATTCAAGCTTTGAGGAATTCCGCGTCGAGCGTGATGGTGACCTCGTCGCCAACCAGAATGCCACCGGTCTCGAGCGCCGCGTTCCAGATCAAACCGAAATCTTTGCGGTTGATCTTTGTGGTCGCGGATACCGCAACTCGGGTACCTCCCCACGGATCCTTCGTCGGCGGGGTTGGCCCGTCAACGTTAAAAACCGCCTTGCGGGTAACGCCCCGAATAGTCAGGTTGCCCTCGACGGCCAGTTCACCGTCCCGAACAAGTCTGACGCCCGTGGACTTGAAAGACAAGCTGGGAAACTTTTCCACATGGAAGAAGTCGGGGCTTTTCAGATGCGCATCGCGCTGAGCGTCACGCGTTTCAATGGAGGCCGTTTCAATCACTGCCTCGACACGAGAGTTTGTCAGGTCGGATTCGTCCAGGGTCAACACTCCCGTGACTTTGGGGAATTGTCCCTTCACGTTGGAGATCATCATGTGCTTGACTTTGAACTCGGCCATGGAGTGAGCCGGGTCAATGTTCCAGGTTGTAGTGGTGGTTTGCGGTGTAGCCAGTGTGCTCATGGTAATTATCCTTTCTGCCTGCTTTAGATGCGTTCCGACGATATTCGTTGCAACAAATATATCTGCCAAAAAAATCAACTCACCTTGGTACGGCACGCGTGTAGCAGTTCGCTGAGCGCCCGAAGCCGCTCCCGTCCCAGGTGCCC
>DATHJP010000555.1:0-2930 GCA_035489695.1 Terriglobales bacterium | reverse complement strand
TCGCCTGCCACGATATTCTGATGTTCCTCCCAAGTGATGCCGCGCTTTTCTTTAAACTCAATTTTCGGCCACTGACGTTTTGGAATCAGTGGCCACGGGAGCCAATTCATGTCCACGCAGAAGTTGTGAAGGCGGCGCACGTAGACGTTTGTGGAGACGGTGCCCGATTGCAGAACTTTCAAGAGCAGTTCGCCCTGCGTCTCAATGATGACTCTTGGCAGCAAGGGAACCAGTGCTGAATCTTTGACCACGCGCAACCAGCGCTCCTTGTTTGCGTCCTGCTTGGTGTTGGTCAATGATTCGATGGCATATTGCCAAGTGCGGGTGCTGATGCCGTTGTCGCTGCCCGCGAGATAGGCTTTGGCGATTTGGAGGTTGAGCACCGGCTGACGCTCGGCGTTGTTCTTGGCTGCGATGATTTGCTGTGCGGAATCCTCGTTGGTCGTGCCGAGGCTTGTTCGCTTGCCCGTCTTGGTGTCCACGCAGTAGAAGCCTCCACCACGAATGCCTCGGCGAATTAAGCGGTAACGTGTTTTCATAATTCATCACGCACCCGCGAGGATAAATGAAGCCGATTCCGATAAGTTAGCGAGTAGCGGGCGAGTTAAAGGCTGTTACGCTAAATTCCTTCGGAGTACGGAATTTCGTGTCCGATTTGGTGTCCGTTGCGGACTCGCTGACTCCTAACTCATTGCAGCATCCGCTGTTGAGAGTGGAGCCAATGGTCGGGATTGGGCAGCCCATGTCCGATTTTCAATTCAGAATTACGCGATTTCCCGAACGAATTCAAGGAAATTCAAGGTACTCTCGCACTGTCGGGAAGAACAATTTCTAACCCACTTACTGAAACTTTCACTGAAGGTTTCAGTTAGCAATTCGTCGCAGCACGAGTTCGCCGATAAAAGGATTCCGGCTTTCTGCCCTTTCCCGCACGCATCGCCGTCACTGTCGTTGGAGTCGGCGCATCGGCGTCCGCCTTTCGTTGCGCGACTAGGCATATCTCTTGTCTTGGCGACCTTAACTGATCAGAACCTTCCGCCTCCCCTGCGAAGCCGGGGTGGATCAGGTCGGGTCCATTCTCGGCAGGTCCGCGCAGAGCCAAGCAGAGTTCGTTTGCGACCATCGCCGTTGATTTTTCCGATGCGCCCGGGCACTATACGGGCATGAAGCTCCTCGAACGCATCACGGTGGAACCGAATAAGTGCGGCGGACGACCCTGCATCCGTGGTCTGCGCATTCGCGTAACGGACATTCTCGAAATGCTGACCGAAGGAGTATCGCATGAAGAAATCCCGCGCGACTTTCCTTATCTGGAGCCGGATGACATCAAAGCGGCGCTTACCTACGCAGCGCGCCAGGGCGACCACGCCGTTTTGCAGCCGGCGTGAACTTCGTCATTGATGCGCAACTCACCACCGAGGCGAGAGATGCCCAGCAACAAACTTTCCGGGTCACTGCTCGCTCCCCTTCTTGGCATCCGTCCGCGGCCACGCCGGTTCCTAGTTGCTCAATCCGTTCGTTGTCAGCATGGTGAAATCCTCGACCGCGGCTTGGTTAAGGTCGAGGGTTCCCTCGCGCTCCGCCGAAACGGCGCAAAGGTCCCAGCCCGGGGCGTAAACGCCCACCATTTCGCAAGCCGACTGGAATGTTCCCGGCTTGGTGGGATCGAGAGCAAAGGCGAGGGCCGCGGCTCAGGCTCAGGAACCGGCTGTCCGGGGACCAATCCACGTGGTAGGTCTCATTGGTTTTGTCCTGGATGCGGAGGCGCCACGGCCCCACGGCGGGGGAGTCGGCGTCCAGGTCAATGGGCGCCACGTCGATCTCATGATCGCCAGAACCCCACGCGATTTGTTTTCCGTCCGGGCTGAGGCACGGGCGGCAAGGATTGTCAGGTTGATGATGTTCGTCCCATGCGCCGCGATGAGCAGGATC
Organism: Terriglobales bacterium; assembly: GCA_035489695.1. Taxonomy (GTDB): domain Bacteria; phylum Acidobacteriota; class Terriglobia; order Terriglobales; family Acidobacteriaceae; genus 40CM-3-55-5. Next base: position 998 of record DATHJP010000555.1, on the reverse strand, counting down.
CCGTGGTCAACACAAGCGGAGACCGATTGCAGATCAAGGCGAATCGGAAATTATTGGATGGCTCGAAGGTAACCAACGGCGAGTTGGTAACGGTGAGGGCTGAGCTATCAATATCTCCCCATGCACGCAACCGCAGCGTCCCACGCCAAACAATCCGTAACTGAATGCAACGTCACTCATCTTCGCGCTTGGGTGGTTGTACCCTGTCGTCGGCGTGGCCTAACGCCGGAAATCAGCCACGCCGGGCTGAGGACTCAAACTAACCCGTGACTTCAAGGCAAATCCCTGACGCATCCCGGCGTTGGCTACAGTGATCTCGTGTGCGCCTGACATGGGCGTGAACTGATGGCGTACCCATAAAGCCCCCGGCGCGGCCACATCGGCAAGCTCTATGGCAAGGATGGCGACGACCACGAGTAGTTCGATGAGCGTGAAGCCAGGTCGAACAGTCCGGCTCTGTTGGACCCCGTGCAAGTCAGTCGCTTGTGCACCTCCTCGCATGGAGAATCTGACAGCAAGGCTCATGGTTTGGGGAGTTTTACCTCTCATTCTGGATTCTCGCAAGACAGCATGCGTTCAGACAGTATTCGTTCAGAGTTTCGAGCGTTTAACTTTGAGCTTCTGGCCGACCGTTCTGATTTGACGCATCGCCGCCGACCACTAATTTGAGCCGCATGAAAACTTCGCTCCGCTGGATTTGTTGTGTCGGCCCCGCGTTCATTCTCTCGACCCAGGCGGCGATTCATACTGAGCCGGTCGAGTACATCCACGGCAATGCCGTGCTCCAAGGTTTCATCGCGCATGACCCGTCCATCAAAGGCAAACGCCCGGCGTCCTTGTGGTTCACCAGTGGAAAGGGTTGGGCGATTACGAAAAGAAACGCGCAGAGATGCTGGCCCAACTCGGCTACAACGTGCTCGCGGCGGACATCTACGGCAAGGGCATCCGGGCCGACACCACGAAAGATGCGTCGGAGCTGGCCGGAAAATATAAGAGCG